>JAICSR010000590.1 GCA_025936795.1 Ktedonobacterales bacterium
TGCGTGATCTGACGCCGCTGCCGGGCCGTATGCGCCAATTCGCTGGAATGGGCGATCTGACGCTGCTGGACGATTCCCACAATGCCACCCCTACCAGCATAGCGGCAGGGCTGGTGGCGCTGGCGGCATGCGGCGCGGCGCTGAGCGTTCCGACGGTGGCGGCGTTGGGCGATATGTTGCGGCTTGGCGCAGCAGCGGATGAGGCGCACCGCGAGGCCGGGCGGCTGGCGGCGGAACGGGCCGACTATCTGGTGACGCAGGGCGCGCTGGCCGGGCGCGCCGCCGAGGCGGCCAGCGCGGCAGGCATGCCCGCCGAGCGCATCGTCCGCACGCTGACCGCCGAGGATACCGCCGCCGCCATTCGCGGGCTGACGGGCGACGCCCCCGCGCTGATCTACATCAAAGGCTCCGAGGAGCTACGCATGGAGCAGGTGACGGCGCTGCTGATGGCGCATCCAGAGCAGGCGACGACCGCGCTCGACCGCCAGAGCGAGGCGTGGCGGCGCGTCGTCGTGATGCGCCCGGAGCGCCCCACCTGGCTGGAGATTGACCTGGGCGCCATCGCGCGCAACACCCAGCGCGTCAAGCAGATTATCGGGCCAGCGACACAGCTGTTGGTGAGCCTGAAAGCCGACGCCTATGGGCACGGCGCGTTGCGGGTGGCGCGGGTAGCGCTGCGCAATGGGGCGGACTGGCTGGGCGTGGCGACGGTCAGCGAGGCGCGCCCGCTGCGTGAGGCTGGCGTAACTGCGCCGATCCTCGTCTTTGGCTACACACCACCCTGGCAGGCGCGCGAGGCGGCGCGGCTCGATCTGCGCGCGACCGTCTTCGACCTCGACTCCGCGCGGGCGCTGGCTCAGGCGGCGCGCGAGCAGGGGCGTGTGGCGCGGGCGCATCTGAAAGTGGACACGGGCATGGCGCGGCTCGGCCTGCGCACTGAGGATATTCCAGGCATTGTGGCGTTCGTGCGCGAGCTACGCGCCATCCCCGGCCTGGAGGTGGAGGGCATCTTCACACACTTCGCCACCGCCGATAGCCTCGACCAGGGCTATGCGCGCCGCCAACTGGAGCGCTTCCACGCGACCCTCGCCGCGCTCGCCGCCGATGGCCCGCTGCCGCCGATCATTCACGCGGCCAACAGCGCCGCGCTGCTGACACTGCCTGAGGCGCGCTTCACCCTGGCGCGCGCGGGCGTCGCGATCTACGGGCTGCCACCTTCGGACGAGGTTAGCCTGCCAGCAGGCTTCGAGTCGACGCTGGCCTTTCGCACGCTCGTGGCGCAGGTCAAGTGGATTCCGGCGGGCGAGGGCGTCAGCTACGGCGCGACCTACATCACCGATCAGCCCACGCGCATCGCCACGCTGCCAGTGGGCTACGCCGATGGCTTCCGCCGGGCGCCGCACAACTGGGGCGAGGTCCTGATTCGCGGGCGACGCGCGCCACTGCTGGGCCGTGTCGCGATGGATCAGTGCATGGTGGATGTCACGCACATCCCCGGCGTCGAGCAGGGCGACGAGGTGACGCTGATCGGGCGGCAAGGCGACGACGAGCTCACCGCGCAGGCGGTGGCCGAGCGCCTGGGAACCAGCGCCTACGAGGTCGTCTCCTCGCTGCTGGCGCGCGTGCCGCGCCTCAGCTAAACTGGATGCTAGGATACACCAGCGCGGCGCGGCTTTCTCGCTGGCCAGCTCAAGCCATTCGCGCTTCTGGACAAGTGATGCGAGGAGATGTGGATGAGCTACGCAGCCCAATAGGAGGGCGCATTATACACCTTGTGCCAGCA
>JAICSR010000327.1 GCA_025936795.1 Ktedonobacterales bacterium
GTGGTATACTCGACCCTCTGCTGCTGGGGAACACTCGCTCGGATATGGCGCACATCCTGCCGCTGCTCTATAGCAACCTCTTCACGCTGGACGCCAACCAGCGCATCGTTCCGGCGCTGGTCAGCCACTACGCCGTCAGCGCCGATGGCCTGCGCTACACCTTCACGCTGCGCTCCGACGCTCGTTACAGCGAGGGGACGCTCATCACCTCGGCGGATGTCGCGTTCAGCCTCAACCTCACAATGTCGCCTTGCGAAGACTACGGAACATTTGTCTTCTACACCCTCAAGGATCAGCCACATTTCTCGCAGCAATCCTGCACGAGCGAGCAACTGAGCGTGCCAACCTTCACAGCGACGCCCGGACAGTCGTTGCTCCCAACGCTGATTGGCGATGCGCTGCTGGCGCCCGACCCGCACACGCTCGTGATCGTCCTCTCGCGCCCCGATGGCGCGCTGCCCGCCAAGCTGGCCGAACCCTATAGCGCTATCGTCGAGCAGTCGGTCGTGCAGCGTTATGGCTCCGACTGGGTGAATCATCTCGCCGACCACGGTGGCCAGGGAACCAGCGGCATGTACGCCGTCAGTGGCCTGACCAGCGTGGTGAATGGCGGTACGCAAGTGACGCTGACACGCGCGAAGAACTATTGGGGCGCCGTGCCGCGTCTGCGCGAGGTGATCGTGGATTCTTACGAGCCGACGATTCCGCCAGGCGATGTCCTGTTCGCTACTGGCATGGCGCCTGGCCCAGCATATAGTTCCAGCCTCGCCTTGCCGGATGTAAGCAAGCTACCCGGCTACCATCAGTCGCCCGCGCGCGACGAAGATTATCTGCTGCTCAACCCCGCGAATCCTGGCCTGGCCGACATTCGCGTGCGGCAGGCGCTGGCCCTCGCGTTGAATAAGCCTGCGCTAGCCACGCTCATGCACGGTGCAGCGACCAGCCATCTCATCCCACCTCAGACGGGCGGCTATCCCGCGAACCTGAGCGGGCCAGTCGCCACTGCGCCACTGACCGGCGATGTCGCGCAGGCGCAGGCGCTCTGGCAGAGCTACGTGCGCGACCGCTGCGGGGGCGCCGCCAGTCGCTGCCCGGCGGTCATACTCTGGTATACGGTGGAAGACCTCAGCGGAGCAGACCCGTTCGAGCAGGCGTTCGATCAGGCGGTAGCGCGGCAGTGGCAAGCCGCTCTGCCAGGGATTCGAGTGGCCATCAAGGGAGTATTGTTCGGGCCGGCGCCTGGTATTGCAGACCTTGTTTATATCAGCTACGTCAATTGGAACGAAGATTTTCCAGATCCGCAGGACTGGGCGCTGCCTTTCGTCAAGGTTCCAGGCGACTCGTCCTATGTCCCATATGTCCACGAGGCGCAGGCCGACGCGCTAGTGGCGCAGGCCGAGGCGACGCGCAACCCCACCGCGCGGCTAGCGCTCTATCAGCAAGCGGAGAACACGCTGCTCACCGATGCCGTGGTCGTGCCCATCGCGCAGGAGCAGGACGCCTGGGCCGTCAAGCCCATCGTCGTCAACTTCCCCGCCAACCCGTCGCCCTGGATTCCGCCCGCCGTCTGGGCGCGCATCTATCTGACAGCGCCCGCCCGCAAATGACGCCGGCGTTGCGGCCCGCTTCAGGCGCCACGTGGTACACTTTTGCTGAGCGACGACTGACTCTACGCGCGGTGAGAGGAGCCTCCGATGTTTGCTGAATATTTGCAGGCGGCGATGTCTCACGCGGTCTACAAGCAGTATAGTGATGGAACCTATTTCGGCTCAATCCCAGACTTCCAGGGCGTGTGGGCCAACGAGGAGACGTTGGAAGCGACTCAGAAGGAACTTGAATCAGTCCTGGAGGATTGGATTCTGTACCGGATCGAGGAACACCTGACGCTGCCTGTCGTGGATGGTCATTCGCTTGCCAGACAAGCGCATGTGTGATGCCGACGTTTGGGCCGATCAAACGGCGTAAATTGATCGCATATTTTCGCCAGCTAGGATTCACTGGCCCATTTCCAGCTCGCAGACATGAGGTGATGAGGCGTGGAAACCTCAGTGTGCGCATCCCCAATCCTCACCAGGGCGACATCAGCAAAGAATTACTGAACGACCTTCTTGCTCAGGCTGGGGTCACACGCGCCGAGTGGGAAGCGCTGCCATAGCCCTACAGCCCCTCAGTTCCACCGCGTCATTAGCGGCCCGCTTGGCATGCCGCGTGGTACACTGGCCAGAGCGATACATGCTCCGCAGCGCCGCCAGCGACGGTGGCGCGCCCCGGCAGATTAGGTGGAGGAGTGCCAGAGATGCCAGATTCCACACAGGCGACCTCGCAGGCGACGAAGCCGAAGACCAGATCGCAGCGACGCGGCCCACAAGCCAAACCACAGCGCGAACCACAAGCCGAGCCACATACTGACCTGCTGGCCTGGCGCGCCGAGTTTCCTATCTTACAGCGCAAGACCTACCTGAATAGCTGCTCACTTGGCCCGCTCTCGCTGCGCTCGATGGCCGCCTTGGAGCGCTTCGAGGAACTCTGGAACGAGCACGGCGCGCAGGCCTGGTATCGCATCTGGATGGGCGAGTTGGCCGCGCTGCGCGAGAAATTCGCCCGGCTGATCGGCGCGCAGCCGCACGAGATCGCCATCGCGCCCAGCGTTTCGGCGGCGCTGAGCGAGATCGCCAGCGGGCTGGACCTTGGCGCGCGCAACAAGGTCGTGATGGCCGACATGGACTTCCCCACGCTGTCCTACCAGTGGCTCGCGCGCGAGCGGCAGGGCATCGAGGTCGCGTTCGTCGAGAGCGAAGACAAGATCAGCCTGCCCGCCGAGCGCTTTCGCGCGCAGATTGACAAGCGCACCGGGCTGGTCGCGACCTCGCGCGTCTTCTACCTCAGTGGCTATATCCAGGATGTCGCCAAGCTGGCGAAGATGGCCCACGCCAAAGGCGCTCTGCTGCTGGTGGACGACTACCAGGGAACCGGACAGATTCCGCTGGATGTGAAGGCGGCGGGCATTGACCTGCTAGTGACCGGCACGCTCAAGTGGCTGATGGGCGGGCAGGGTGTCGCGTTCATCTACGTGCGCGAGGGGCTGATTCCGCAGCTTCAGCCGACGCACACTGGCTGGTGGGCCTCGCGCGACCAGTTCCAGTTCAAGACGCGCGAGTTCGCCTATCGCGACGACGCCCAGCGGCTCGAAGCTGGCACCCCGCCGATGCCCTCGATCTACATCGCCAGCGCTGCGCTCGACATCATCCTCGACATCGGCGTAGACCGCATCCGCGAGCGCACGCGTTTCTTGGCCGACGACCTGGCGCGCAAGGCGCTGGCGCGCGGCTGGAAGCTGCACAGCCCACTGGATGGCGCCATGCGTAGCTCGATTGTCATGCTGGAGATGGAGCGTCCCGACGAGCTGGTGAGCGCGTTGACCGAGCGCGGCATCATCGTGGATTTCCGTCCGGGGCTGCTGCGTATCTCGCCCAGCTTCTACAATACAGTTGAGGAGACCGACCAGATTCTGAGCGCGCTGGATGAGTTGCTCGCCCAGCGCGCATAACGCCTGCACGATGGGCAGAGCGCCTGTAACTGGCGCACGTAGCTGAAGAAGGAGGCCTTGCATGGAGCCAGACGCCGTATCCACAGCGCCCACCTGCGCGCTCTGTGGGGCCAGCGCTACGCCCGACGCCAACTATTGCATGGCCTGTGGCGAGCCGCTGCAAGCCTTGCAGCCACTACGCGCGCGTCCAGGGCGCCGCAGTCTCACGCGCGTGCGCATCGTCGAGGCCGACGCCGTGGCGACGAGCGAGCAGCCGCAGCCTGACGAGACGGCGCTGGCGATGCGACTGACGCCGGGCGAGCGGTCCAGCGCGCTGGCGACGCGGCTGGCCACATTGGCGACGGCGGCGTGGCGGCAGCCCGTTGTGCGCTCCGCTGTGACGACCGGGGCGAGCGCAGTGGCGCTCTCACTCGTCTGGCGAGTCGCGGGCGCGGCGCTAAGCGGCAAGGCGCGCCGTGCGTTGCTGTCCACGCTGACCGAGAGTGAGAGCCTCGCGCCGATGGTCGGCGATCTGCTGCGCGGGGCCACACCGGGCAAGCGGCTGCGTCGGCGTGGGCGACGCGGCGAAATCGTCGAAGAGGTCGTCTACGTTCGCCGCATCTTCCGCCGCTAGGCGCTCGGCGGGTAAACCCGCGTCTAAGGGCCTGGCGGCCGCGAAGGCCGCCTGCGCGGCCTGGAGTCTGGCTGGCGCGTTTCCAGCCTGCGCAGGCAGGCTTCGCGGCGGAACGCCCAGAGGTCCAGGTTTACCCGCCATCCGTCGCGATGGCGCGTGCTCACATATCCAACGGCTGTAGAACCCAGGGAGAGCAAGCTATGGCGCTGGTACTGCGCGAAGAGGATGTGCGGGCGCTGCTGACCATGCCCGAAGCGATGCGTGTGCTGGAGGGGATGTTTCGGCGGCAGGGCATGGGCGACGTACGCAATCAGCCGCGCGTGCGCATCGCGCTGCCTGAGGGGCGCGGCGTCATGCACACGCTGCCCGCCTATGTGCCAGGCCAGCCGGGCGACGCCACCGCCGATGGACCTGGCTTCGTTGGCCTGAAGACCTACACTGTCGCTGGTGGCAAGGCGCGTTTCGTCGTGCTGCTCTCCTCGGCGGAGGATGGACGGCTGCTCGCCATCGTCGAGGCTGATCTGCTCGGCCAGATGCGCACGGGCGCGGCGTCGGGCGTGGCCACCCGCCA
>JAICSR010000427.1 GCA_025936795.1 Ktedonobacterales bacterium
CGCGCGCCCGCTTCCCCAGCATCACGGCGGCGTGCCAGGCGCGTGGACTGGACCTCGCCACCGACCTGATTCCCGTCGCCCCCGCCGCGCACTACTACATGGGCGGCGTCGTGACCGATACCTGGGGCCGCACGACCATTCCCGCCCTCTACGCCGTCGGTGAGGTATCGTGCACCGGCGTTCACGGGGCCAATCGCCTCGCCAGCAACTCACTGCTGGAGGGGCTGGTCTTCGGCAGGCGCGCCGCGCGGCTGATCGGCGGCGTGGCTGAGGCGCAGCAGGCGGCTGGCGACTGGCCCACCACACCCGCGCTGACCGGACCGTGGGTCGAGCTTGCCGAAATTCTCATGCCGCACGGCGAGCCGGACGCGCCCATCGCAACAGATGTGCGCGCGCAGACGCAGCGCCTGATGTGGGCGCATGTCTCGCTGCGGCGCGATGCGGCGGGGCTGGCGACTGCGCTGGAGCGCCTGCGCGCGTTGGCGGCTGGCGGGCCGTATGATCCTGAGACGGCGAATATGCTGCTGGTGGCGCAGGGCGTGACGCTGGCAGCGTTGAGTCGCGCCGAGAGCCGTGGCGGCCACTATCGCACCGACTATCCGGAGCGCGACCTCAGCCGCGACGGGCGCCACACGATGCTCTGGCCGACACAGGCGCCGCGCGCCGCGCAGAACATGCAGGAGGCGAAATCCCATGCCATCCATGCCTGATACCGCTGCGGCACGAACCTCAGCCGTGGCCTTTGACCCGATCTTCGATGTGGAGCTGGCGCGACGGGCGCTGGCCGAAGATGTCGGGCGCGGCGACCTGACCACCGAAGCGACCATCCCCGCCGGGACACGCGCGCAGGGGCGCATCTTGGCGAAGGCCGATGGCGTCGTGGCGGGGCTACCGATGGCCGCGCTGGTCTTCCGCCTGATGGACCCCGACGCGCGCATCTCGCTGATTGCGCACGATGGCGAGCGGGTGAGCCGTGGGCAGACGCTGGCGACGCTGGAGGGCGACGCGCGCGCGCTGCTGACGGCGGAGCGCACGGCGCTGAACTTCCTGGGGCGGCTTTCGGGCATCGCGACACTGGCTGCGCGCTGCGCCGCCGCGACGGCAGGCACGCGGGCGCGCGTGGTGGATACGCGCAAGACGACGCCGGGCCTGCGCACGCTGGAGAAATACGCCGTGCGGATGGGCGGCGCGGCCAATCACCGCGCTGGCCTGGACGACGGCATCCTGATCAAAGACAACCACATCGCGGCGGCGGGTAGCCTCGGCGCGGCGGTGGCGCGGGCACGCGCGCACGCCTCGCACCTCATCAAAGTAGAGGTGGAATGCGAGCGCGCGGCGCAGGTGGACGAGGCGCTGGAGGCTGGCGCCGACGTGATTCTGCTCGACAACATGTCCGACGACGCGATGCGCGCGGCGGTGGCGCTGATTCGTGCGCGCGACCCGCGCGTGGTGATCGAGGCGTCGGGCAATATCGGCGCCGACCCAGAGCGGCTGGCGGCGGTGGCCGCTACCGGCGTTGACCTGATCTCGCTCGGCGCGCTGACCCACTCCGCGCCGGTCTTCGATGTCTCGTTAGAGTTCGACGCGCGCTAACACACGCACGCCCAGAGCCATAGCAGATATGCGCAGGGCTTCATCTGCGCTGAGGAGCGTCGCCCAATGGCAACCAAGATAGACCTCCCGGTGATTGCGAGTGAGACGCAGGGGCAGCCGCTGGTGGTCGCCTGCGAAGAGAGTTCCGACGCAAAGACGCTGCCTTCGCTGGCGGAGTGGCGCGCGGGCGCCGCAGGCGCAACGGCGACCCGTCAACCGGGCCACGCAGGCGCCGAACGGGCCGACCAGATTCCGCGCGAGTATGCGCTGATGAGCCAGGCCGAGCTAGACGAGCGCATCGCGCGGGCGCGGGCGGCGTTGGGCGCGCGGCTGGTGATTCTCGGCCACCACTACCAGCGCGACGAGATCATCAAATACGCCGACGCGCGCGGTGACTCGTTCAAGCTGGCGCAGTTCGCAGCGGAGCGGAAAGAGGCGGACTACATCCTCTTCTGCGGCGTGCATTTCATGGCCGAGAGCGCCGACATCCTCAGCGAACCGCATCAGCGCGTCATCCTGCCGAATCCCGCCGCTGGCTGCTCGATGGCCGACATGGCCAACATCGCCGAGGTGGAGGAACTCTGGGAGATTCTCGACGACCTCTATCGCGATGAGCAGGCGCAGGCGGACGAGGGCGCGTCGCAGCCGATCATCCCGATCACCTACATGAACTCCGCCGCCAACCTCAAGGCGTTCTGCGGGCGCAATGGCGGCATCGTCTGCACCTCGTCCAATGCGGAGCAGGTGATGCAATGGGCCTTTGCACGCGGGCGCCGTGTGCTGTTCTTCCCCGATGAGCATCTGGGCCGCAACACCGCGCTCAAGATGGGCATTGCGCCTGAGCGCATCGCCGTCTGGAATCAGCGCAAAGACTTCGGCGACATCGCCGACGAGCAGACATTGATTGACGCGCAGGTGATCCTCTGGAAGGGCTGGTGCTCGACCCATCAGCGCTTCTCGCCCGAGCAGATCGCCGAGGCGCGCGAGCGCTTCCCCGGCGTGCGCGTGGTCGTTCACCCGGAGTGCAACCACGAGACGGTGCTGGCCGCCGACCTCAACGGCTCGACCGAGTACATCATCAAGGTGATCGAGGCGTCGCCTGCTGGGACGGTCTGGGCAGTCGGCACGGAGATCAATCTGGTGAAGCGGCTGGCGCAGGAGCATCCCGACAAGACGATCTTCTGCCTCGACCCGATTGTCTGCCCCTGCTCGACGATGTATCGCATCCATCCAGCCTACCTCGCCTGGGTGCTGGAGGAGCTGGTGGCCGGGCATGTGGTCAACCAGGTCAGCGTGGACGGCGAAACGGCGCGCTGGGCCAAGGTTGCGCTGGAGCGCATGCTGGCGACCAGGGGCGCCTAACAGGGACGGCGCCTCCGAGCGACTGGACGGATGCGCTACGATGAGAGTATGAGTACACTACCTGTCATCGTGACCTGCTGGGCGTCTGCGAGCGTGGACGCATGACCACCCTGGCGCTCAAGCTCACGCTCACCCCCATCCTGATTGGCGTCGCGAGTCTGGCCGGGCGGCGCTGGGGGCCAGCGATCAGCGGCTGGCTGATTGGTCTGCCGCTGACCTCCGGGCCAATCATCTTCCTGCTGGCGCTGGCGCATGGCGCCTCATTCGGCGCCGCCACTGCATCGGGAACGCTGGCAGGCACGCTCTCGGAGTGCGCCTTTTGCCTGGCATATGGTTGGCTCGCCTGGCGTGGCGCTGGCCTGTGGGCGGCTGCGGGCGGCTGC
>JAICSR010000260.1 GCA_025936795.1 Ktedonobacterales bacterium
ATCTTCAGCAGCAAGGGAGCGCGGCGCAATTCGCCGCCAGCCAGCGTGAACTCGATAGCTTGGCGGGCCCCGTTCACGCGTGCCAGCCCAGCGTCGCGAGCAATAGCGGTGGCGTGGCGACACTTACGCTAACCCTTCAGCGTGGCCAGGCGGCGGCTGTCGGCGCGCAGGTCACGCTTGACGAGGCGCAGGGCAGTTGGCGCGTCACCAGCTATGACCAGAACGTCTGACGCGCGTGTTGGCGCTGCGCCAGGCCTCACCCCCAGCCCCGCTCCCACCGGGCGAGGGGAGCCAGATATTCCGCTTCCCCCCCCCGCGTCGCGCGGGAGTGGGGGTCAGGGGGTGAGGTTGCGTCAATTCAGGCGACTGTGGTCGCTGGGTGATGGCGTGTCGGCGCAGTCATCATTGGCGCAGTCGTCGGCGACGCCGCGCAAGATCTGCGCGCTGATCGTGGCGATCTCTTCGCGCAGCAACTCGCGTTCGTGGGTGAGCCGCTCCACGGCGGTCGCGGCCTCCAGCAGCGTCTGCTTCACCTGATCGTCGCAGGGCAGGCAGACGGCGATAAAGTAGGAGAGTTCGAGGGTGTCCTTGGGAACGGGGATGGTCGTCTCGCCGCCTTCCATGATCGAGAGCACCAGGCCGAGATACTCATCGAGCAGGCTGCGCGCCTCGCCAGTCAGGCTGGCGATGTCGTCCGCGCCGATCTCTTCGGGTAGCAGGCGCGCCCGCGCACAGAGATAGGGCTTGTCGTGGCGCACCTCCACGACCTCGAAACGCTGCACGCCCACCGTGATCAGGTTATAGCGGCCATCGGGCAGCCGCTGGTAGTCGGCGATGCGCGCCAGCGTGCCGAACCGCGCCGGTTGCTCCTGCCCCGGCTCGCCGCCCGGAGATGCGAGCGCGATACCAAACGTGATGTTGGAATCGAGGCAGAATTTGGTCATCTCGCGGTAGCGCGGCTCGAAGATATGCAGCGGCTGCACCATTCCCGGAAACAGCACCAGATTCAGGGGAAACAGCGGAATCTCGATGAACTGGTCCGCCATAGCCCGCTCCTCTCGCGCCCAGACGCAGCGGTATGCGCTGCATGCGAGTGACAACCGCTCGCCGACACGCTCGCATGGCCTTTGAAAAGAATGTATCATGCTGGGGTAAAGCTGCGCCAACGTGAGTGGAGCGGCGAACTCAGACAATCTCGGGCAATCTCAGGAGGGGGACGCATTCATGCGCGGAGTCGTCGGGAACGCGCAGGCGCAGGCCGTGCTGGAACGCGCGCTTGCTACCGAGCAGATGCGCCATGCCTACCTGCTGCATGGCCCGGAGGGCGTCGGCAAGCGCACGCTGGCGCTGGCGTTCGCGCAGGCCGCGCTCTGCCTGCGCCGTCGCCCTGGCGAATCGGAGGCGTGCGGCGAATGCGCGTCGTGCCACAAGCTGCTGCACGGCAATCATCCCGACCTGGCGATCATCGAGCCAGAGGACGACAAGCGCTGGCTGAGTGTCAAGCTGCTGCGCGAGATGCAACACCTTGCCAGCCTCGCTCCGACCGAGAGCGCCCATCGCATCTTCATCATCCCAGACGTGGACAATGATCTCCAGGAAGCGACCGCGAACACGCTGCTGAAGACGCTGGAAGAGCCACCTGAGGGCGTCATCATCCTGCTGCTGGCCGTCGAGCCAGATGCCCTGCTGCCCACGATTCTCTCGCGCTGCCAGTTGATTGGCCTGCGCCCGCTGACGACTGAGGAGATCAGCCAGGCGTTGCGCGAGCGCTGGAGCGTGGCGCCAGATGCGGCGGAGCAGTTGGCGGGGCTGGCCAACGGTCGCCTGGGCTGGGCGATTCGCGCGCATGAACATCCCGATGAACAGGCGCAGCGGGAGCAGTTGCTCGAACGCCTCATCGCGCTCGTCGCCGCGCCCACCGATGAGCGCATGCGCAGCGCTGCGACGCTCGGCGCTGACAACGGCGCCGCCCGCGCCACGCTCGATCAGTGGATCAGTTGGTGGCGCGATGTCATGCTGGCGGCCAACGGCGCGCATGCGTTGCGCTCGACTGACGCAGCCCGGCGCGAGGCCGAGCGGGTGGGCGCCGCCATCGGCCCAGAGCGGGCGCATGCCTTCCTCGATGCGCTGCTCGCGGCGCTGGCCTCGCTGGACATCAACGCCAATCCGCGACTGACACTCGAAAATCTCGCCCTGGCGCTCCCGCGTGTGCGTCAGGTCGGCGCGCGACGCTGAATCGTGCGCCCGACATGCGCGACGCGCAGGCGGCACGCTCGCCCGCACTGCTCTGGCAATCGCTACGAATCTCCACGAATCTCTACGAAACTGCGCAAAATACCCATGAACCTGCTTGACTGTTACCTAAGTGACCAGTATACTTGAAGCGCCGAGAGGTGTCAGTCGTTGAAATGCGCCTCGCGGGTAGATATGCGCGCGATACGCTGGCCACTTGCATTGTCACACCCTCTCATTCTATCCTTGGTCGCTCTTGCTGTTCGTCGCTGGGTCGTCAACCAGCTCGGGGATTCGTGCGCCCTTCGCCACCGTGGGTCTGGGCGCATGGGCAGAGCCTGTTGGCATTCAGCCAACGCGCGAGTGTGGGCGCTGCGGACGCATGGCTGGGTGATGCGCATCCGCAGGTGAACAGGCGCGCCGAGTTTCAGCAGGCTAGCCGCTCTGTCAGCGCGACGAGCGCATCGGATCGACCGCTCCCCAGGACAATGGCGTCCCGCCAGACGTGTCGCGCCCCGCCGTCGCGCCAGCCCCCGGCATGTTGGCTGGCAGGCCCCGTTCGTTTTCGTTGTCTCGCGTACCTGATGGACGAACCGATGGCGCATCGTGCGCCCCGCCTCGCACAGATCTCGCATCGTACGCGCATGCCCTGTCGCGTCTCACGTAGTCTCACGTAGCGGTAGACGATGTAGCGCGTCTCAGTCGGTGGGTCGCAGCCGCCGATCTAGCTCGCCATTCCTGCCCATAGTACCCGTACTGCCCGCGATGCCCGCCACGGCTCCACGCTCCAGACTGCCCTGCCGTGGCTGCGCATACCCTCAGCAAGCTACCAGGCATATGCCACTAGACGAACTCTCGAAGTAGTCGCGGCGCGCCACGAACGCGCCCACGTTCGCATGAGGGGCAAACCATGGAACCCAGCGATACCACCCAATCCGCCGAGTCTGCGATGCCCGCCGATATGATGACATCCGATGCAGCCGCCGAGCCAGCCGACGCTGAGGAGACGCTTGCATCAGTTGCGCCACAAGATAATGAAGAGAGCGAAGAGAGCGCATCGGCGGAACTGTCCGCCGACGCAGCCGCGCCGAGCGATACCAGCGACGGCGCCAGCGACGATACCAGCGCCGCAAGCGATGCGCTAGCGGAAGAATCAGCCGCTCCCGCCGACGAGTCCGCCAGCGAGGCCGAAGGCGCGGCTCCAGAGGCGGCCACTGCCCCTGCTGGCCACACGGTTGACGAATTCATCCATTCCATGCATGGCGTGCTCAAAGAGATGGAGCAGGCAGTCGCTTCGGGGATGGAGCGGCTGACCGCGCTGCTGTCGAGCCACGCGGCGGCGACCAGCGCCGCATCCGCCGCGCCAGCCGCCGCCGAGGAGCCAGCTCCTGCGGAGGCGCTGGTCGCCACGGCTCCGCTGACCTCGCCCGATACCTTCGCCGAAGCCCCTGCTGAGGAGGCGGAAGCCGCGCCCGTCGCCGAAGAAGCTGCGCCTGCAACAGATGAGGTTGCGAGCGAAGAAGCTGCGCCAGTCGCCGAAGAAGCCACATCGGTCGGCGAGGAGGCTGTGACTGAAGAGGCTGCGCCAGTCGCGGAAGATGACGCTGCCCCTGTCGCCGAAGAACTAGCCGCGCCTGATGCCACAGAGGAAGCCGCCCCCGTGGCCGAGGAAGCGCCCGCCGCACTCGAAGCAGAGACGCCCGCTCTCGCGGAGGCCGAGGAGGCCGCGCCGATGGTGGACGAAGTCGCTCCGGCTGAAGCGGAAGCGGCCGCGCCCGCCGCGGAGGAGGACGACGCGCCAGCCGCCGAAGAGCTAGCCGCTCCAGAGGCGGAAGAGGTCACGCTGGCTGAGGTCGCGCCGAGCGATGACGCGGCGATGGCCGCCGCAGAAGCTGAGCCAGATGCTGTATCGGAGGAGGCTGAGATTGCGGAGGTCGCAGAGCCAGCCGAAGCGCCGAATCTGCTCAAAGCAGTCGCAGATATGATTCATCACCACAACGATGACTAACTGATGATGCGCGGATGAGTCGGCGCTGCCTGTGTCCACGTCTCGGCGGGGGCTTCGCAGATGTAGGCGTGGCGGCGCCGACGCGAGCGACGGGGCGATCCAGGGCAGTGGGTCGCCCTGTTCCTGTGCGCAGCGTCGTGCGTGCGCTAGCTCAGCAGGCCAGCGCGCCGCGCAATGGCGAGCCGCTTCTCCTCCACCTTCAGCGACGCCGCATCAACCATCTCGTCGTCAATCACCAGCGCGCCGATACCCTGCTCCACATCTGCGCTGGCGTAGGCATCCACGATGCGCTGCGCGCGCGCGATCTCCTGCGCTGAAGGCGTGAACGCTTCGTTGATGACCTCGACTTGCGGCGGATAGACCGCCCACTTGCCGTCGAAGCCCATGCGGCTGGCCATCTCGGCATCGCGCCTGCACGCCTCCAGATCGCGAATCGCCAGCGTCACGCCATCCACCGCCGTGATGCCCGCCGCGCGCGCCGCCGTCAGCGTCTTGGCCTTCGCAAAGTTGTAG
The DNA here is from genome assembly GCA_025936795.1 of Ktedonobacterales bacterium. Lineage (GTDB taxonomy): Bacteria > Chloroflexota > Ktedonobacteria > Ktedonobacterales > JADMIN01 > JAKAIY01. Next base: position 4,754 of record JAICSR010000260.1, read on the forward strand.
TAGAAGAATTGCTCGGCGCCCGTCTCCTTCGCGCCGATGTCGCCCGCGAAGTCTACCAGCCCAAACGCCAGCCCGCTCAGGCGCGGCGACGCCTTGGCGATCTCCTCGGCGTGCAGCACCGCTTCAGCCGTCTCGATCAGCGCCTCCAGCATGATGCGCCCAACTGGATAGCCCATGTTCAGCTCGATCTGTGTCAGCAGGCGATCTGCAAAGATGATGTCCTCTGGCCCGTTGACCTTGGGCAGCACGACGCAATCCACGAAGCGGCCCGCCGTCTCCACCACCTCGATGATGTCGCGATAGAAGAAGCGGGTATTCGCGCCGTTTGGGCGAAAGGCGCGAATCTTCTGGCCAAAGTCGAGCGTTGTCAGCGCCTCGATCACCGCTTTGCGCGCGCCCTCCTTCTGCGAGACCGCGCACGCATCCTCCAGATCAAACATTACCTGGTCAGCCGCCGACTGCGCCGCCCGGCTCATCATCTTCAGTGAATGCCCTGGGCAGGTCAGCTCAGACCGGCGGATCAGTGTATGTGAGGCGCTTGCCTCGCGTGCGGCGTCGGTGGTCATCGTCGCTCCTCTAACGCTCAATTGTCGCGCGCCCTCCTCCTTGCTCCCCTCGCCCTCTGGGCGAGGGGCCGGAGGTGAGGGGCCGGGGGAGGGGGCGCGCCACGCCAATGCTGCTCGCAGTATATCGCGCCGCGCGGTTGCGAGTCGCGCTAGCGCTCGCTCTGTCCCGCCAGCAGCGCCACCGTCGTCTCGACCAGTTCACCCAGCGGCGCCAGCGGAACCCACTCATCAACGGTGTGCTCGTCCATCACGCCCGTGGAAACGGTGAAGACGCGCGCGTGGGTGCGCAGGGCGCTGGCGTCGCTACCGATGAAGCTGGTCATCGTACGATAGGTCGCGCCGCGCGCCTCGAGTGCCGCGCGCCAGGCCAGCAGCAGCGGCTCATCGTCGGCCACCACGTAGCTGTCGCAGTGTGGATCGAACGTCACCTGTGCCGCGCCGCCCAGCGCCTGCGCCGCCTCGGTGAAGCTG
>JAICSR010000013.1 GCA_025936795.1 Ktedonobacterales bacterium
TGGAGCCGGGTGGCGCTGATGAGACGCAGGGCGGAGCAGTGCAGGTGCGCCGCCTGATCGAGAAGCCCAAAGACCCGCCCTCCGATCTGGCGCTGGTGGGAGTCTACTTCTTCGACGAGCGCATCCACGCAGCGACGCACGCCATCAAGCCGTCGGCGCGCGGCGAGTTGGAGATCACCGACGCGATCCAATGGCTGATTGACCAGCGCTATGCCGTCAAGGCGACCGTGCTCGATAGCTACTGGATTGATACCGGCAAGATGGAAGACATCCTCGACGCGAATCGCCAGGTGCTTGCGCGGCTCTCGCCCGTCGTCGACCCGTCGGCGCATATTGGCTCTGATGTCACGCTGAGTGGCTGCGTGGTGGTGCAGGCAGGCGCCCGCATCGAGAATAGCGTCGTGCGTGGCCCGGCGATCATCGGCGAGCGCTCAGTCATTCGCAATGCCTATATCGGGCCGTTTACCTCGGTCTACCACGATGTCGTGATCGAGGGCAGCGAGGTTGAGTACACCATCGTGCTGGAGAACGCGCGCATCATGAATGTGCAGGCGCGCATTGATCAGAGTCTGATCGGGCGCTACGCGGAGGTCTATACGTCGCCGCCACGGCCCAAGTCGCACCGACTGATGTTGGGCGACCATAGCACGACCGGGCTGGCGCCGCTCTAGGCGCCAGCAAGCCAGGCGGCGCCAGGCGTTCATCCGAGACTGGACATACAGGAGAGCAACCCATTATGACCTCACGCAAAATCCTGGTGACAGGAGCCGCTGGGTTTATCGGTTCAGCGTTCGTTCGCTACGTGCTGCGGACGCTGCCCGATGTCGAAGTCGTTGCCTTTGATAAGCTGACCTACGCGGGCAACCTCGAAAACCTTGCCCCTGTCGCGAACGACGCGCGCTACAGCATTGTCCAGGGCGACATCTGCGACGCCGAGGCCGTGGCGGCCAGCATGCGCGGCTGCGCGTGGGTCGTCAACTTCGCGGCGGAGACGCATGTGGACCGCTCGATTGTAGACCCTGGCGCGTTCGTTCGCACGGATGTCATCGGCACGTATACGCTGCTGGAAGCGGCGCGCAACCTTGGCGTGGAGCGCTTCATCCAGATCAGCACCGACGAGGTGTATGGCAACGCCGAGGCGCCCTCTGGCGAGAGCCGACCCTCGCTCGAAACCGACGCGCTCAAGCCGCTCTCTCCCTATGCCGCCAGCAAGGCCGGGGCCGACCGCCTGGCGTTCTCATATTGGGCGACCTATGGCCTGCCCGTCGTGGTGACGCGCTGTTCAAACAACTTCGGCCCGTACCAATACCCGGAGAAGCAGTTGCCGCTCTTCATCACCAACGCGCTCGCTGGGCGCGCCATCCCCGTCTATGGCAACGGTGAGAACACCCGCGACTGGATTCACACCGACGACCATTGCTCTGCATTGGTCGCCATCTTGCAGGCGCCGTCTGAGCAGGTGGTGGGCGAGGTCTACAACGTCGGCGCGAGCGAGGAGCGCAGCATCATCGAGAATGCGCGCAGCATCGTGGCGCTGACCGGCGCGCCGGAGAGCCTGATCACCTTCGTGCAAGATCGCCTCGGCCATGTACGTCGGCATGCAGTGGATAGCTCAAAGATTCAGCGGACGCTGGGCTGGCAGCCGACGATCAGGTTCGACGACGGTCTGCGTGAGACGGTGGCGTGGTACCGCGACAACCCAGAGTGGCTGGCGCATGTGCTCGACCGACGCGATGAGTTCCTGGGCGCCGCGCTGACGCTGGGAACGAAGGGTCAATAGGCGTGATGGCGCGGGCGGTTAAAACCGCGCCTCAAGGGCTTCGCGGCCCACAAGACCCGCCTCCGCGGGTCCGCAAATAACAAATAGGGGTACTCGCAGGACGATGTCGAGACTTTGGGTGACTGGCGCAAATGGTGTGCTTGGGTCGGCGGTGGTTCGCCAGGCGGTGGAAACCGGCGCCTATGACACTATCTGCGCGCTGGGTCACGCATCGGTTGGCCAGCGCGCCGCTGATGTTGGCGTCGCGTGGCTGCCACTCGACCTGCGCGACCATGCGGCCATCGCCGAACTGGGACGGGCGCAGCGGCCAGCGGTCATCATCAATTGTGCGGCGATGACCAATGTGGATGGCTGCGAAGATACACCCGATCTGGCCTGGCAGATCAACGCGGAGGGGCCGCGCGCACTGGCGCATGTGGCGCGCACGACGGGCGCGGCGCTGCTGCACGTCTCGACGGACTACGTATTCCCTGGCGACGCGGCGAACCCCGGCCCCTATGGCGAGGACGATCCCGTGCGCCCGGTCAGTGTCTATGGCCGCTCGAAGCTGGGGGGCGAGCAGGCAATCATGGAGGAGCTGGGGGGCGAACATCCCTGGCTGATCGCGCGGACCGCCATTGTCATCGGGACCGGCCCGAATCAGCGGCCCAACTTCGTGACCTGGCTGGCGCGCGAGCTGCATGCCGGACGCCGTGTCAAGGTTGTGACCGATCAGATCAACACGCCGACGCTGGCGGAAGACCTTGCGCGCGCGCTGCTCTGGAATGCCGCTGCTGGCACCACAGGCGTCTATCACGCGGCAGGGCCGACCCGGCTGGGGCGGCATGAGTGGGCGCTGGCCATCGCCAACCACTTCCAGCTTGCGCCCGATCTGATTGACTCGGTGACGAGCGCGGAATTGAACGCGAAAGCGCAGCGTCCGCTGCTGAGTGGCTTGCGTTGCGAGCGGCTCGCCGCCGACCAGGCGCGTGGCGCGCCATCGTTCCTGGGCGCCATCGAGTGCCTCGGCGCGATTGACTGGGGGCTTGGGTTCTAGCTGCGGCTGGCTGGCCGCTGTTTGCGCGGGCTGTGCGTCGGCGCCGCGTGCGGGTGTAGTTTTGGCTGCTTGGAGGGACGTGTGGCAAAAGGGTTATGTCTCGTCACGGGGGGCGCCGGATTTATCGGCTCGCATCTGGTGGATGGCTTGCTGGCGGCGGGCTACCCGGTGCGCGTGCTCGATGACCTCTCGACGGGCGATGAGGCGAACCTTGCCCACCTGCGTGGCTCTCTCAAGATTCTGCGTGGCGACCTGCGTGACCGCGATGCCGTGCGCGCGGCGCTGGGCGGGGTCGAGGTCGTCTTTCACCTTGCCGCCATCTCCTCGGTGCAGCGCTCCATTGTGGACCCGGTCGAAAGCATTGACGTGAATGTACGCGGGGCAATGCAGGTCTTGCAGCTTGCGCAGGAGAGCGGCGTTCGGCGCGTCATTATCGCCTCGTCGGCGGCGGTCTATGGCGACTCTGACGCGCTGCCGCTGACCGAGAGCGCGCCGCCCAATCCGCTCTCACCGTATGCCGTTCACACGTTGGCGTGCGAGCATCTCTGCCGTGTCTTTTTGCAGATGTATGGGTTGGAGACGGTGGCGCTACGCTATTTCAACGTCTACGGCGCCCGCCAGCGTCCCGACGCTGAGTATGCGGCGGCAATCCCGCGTTTTGCGGAGCGGCTGCATCGCAACGAGGCGCCAGTGATCTATGGCGATGGCAAGCAGACCCGCGATTTCATCCATGTCTCCGATGTGGTGCGCGCCAACCTGCTGGCGGCAGAGTCGCCAGCGGCCATCGGACGGGTGATGAACATCGCCAGCGGCCAGGGCGTCTCGGTCAACGCGGTGGTGCGGATTTTGACGGAGCTGACGGGCGCCAGCGTCGCACCGCGTTACGAGCCACCACAGCCGGGTGACATCCGTGAGAGCGTCGCCGACATCACGCTGGCGCGCGATCTGCTGGGCTTCGAGCCAGTCGTCTCACTGCGCGAAGGGCTGGCGCGCTTGATAGGCAATCAACGCTCCGCTGTCTCTGGCGCGGGCCGCACGACTGATCACTGAGCGGGGGGAGCGCAGGAATCTATGGCGAACACGGCGACGGCGGCGAAGGACTTCTCACAGACTGGCGGCCCAGCGGGCGCGGCGCTGCGCATGTACAAGCGCGCCGTGCCGTACCGCTATCGCATCATGCTCTGGTCGTGGCGCCAGCGTCGCGCCAAGCAGCAGGTGGAGAACCGCATCGCCGCTGATCCCGCGCGAATGGCGCGCTACGCACGCGGGCTGGCTGATTTGCTCGCCAGTCATCCTGAGCGCAAGGGGGTGATCCTCTTCGCGCCCTCGGCCAACTGGACGACGCCGCTGTTTCAGCGCCCGCATCAGATGGCGATTGCGCTGGCGGAGATGGGCTATCTCACGCTCTACGCCGTCTTCATTGACTCGCCCGACGAGGTGGAGACCTTCCGCGAGATTCGCCCCAACCTCGTGCTCTGTCGCGCCCCGGCGCAGGTCTTTCGCGGGCTGGATGAGGCTGTGACGATCTCCTATACGCACAACTATCCGTGGGTCAAGCGGGCGCATGCGCAGCGCATCATCTACGAGCTGATTGACAAATTCGAGATCTGGTCCGACTTCCCCGTTCAGTTGATGCGCGCGTATCATCGCGCGTTGCTGGCGCGGGCCGCCGTCGTCGCTGGCACCGCGACCGACCTGATGGCCGAGCTGAAGCCGCAACGTCCAGACGCGCTGCTCTGCCCGAACGCAGTGGACTACGCCCACTTCGCGCCAGGCGATGCGCCAGGCGATGCGCCAGGCGGCGCCGACATCCCCGACGATCTACGCGAGATTGTGGCGCAGGGCAAGCCGATCATCGGCTATTATGGCGCGCTGGCCGAGTGGTTTGACTATGACCTGTGGGCGCAGACGGCGCGCGCGCTGCCTGAGTATGAATTTGTGCTGATCGGGCCAGAGTATGACCTGAAGCTGGCGGAGACAGCCATTCACGGCGTCGAGAACATCCATTGGCTCGACGCGAAGCCCTACGCAGCGCTGCCAGCCTATCTGCGCTGCTTCACCGTCGCCACGATTCCGTTCGTGGTCAACGACGCCATCAACGCGGTCTCGCCGCTCAAGCTCTTCGAGTATATGGCTGGCGGCAAGCCCATCGTGACTAGCGATCTGGTGGAGTGCCGCAAATATCCCGTGGTGTTGACCGCCGCGACGCCCGCCGAGTGGGTCACGCGCCTGCGCGAGGCGGTTGCGCTGAGCCACGACAGCGCCTATCTGGAGCGACTGGATGCGACGGCGCGCGACAACACCTGGCAGGCGCGGGCGCGCCTGTTGATGGCGGCGTTGACCGCGCGCGAGCAGCTCGATGAGACTCGCCCTGGGAGCGCCGTAGCGGCGGGCTAGCGCGAGAGGTCCCATGCGAACTGGCTTCGTCGGGTAGAATGACAGGGGCGCGTGGCGAGAGCGAGACCATCTGGCGACAGTGGAGAGGAGCGCAGAGAGCAGATGCGGACCATTCTGAGCGTGATAGGCACGCGCCCCGAAGCGATCAAAATGGCTCCGGTCGTCCAGGAACTCCAGCGCCACCCCACCACGTTTACCTCGGTCGTCTGCTCCACCGGCCAGCATCGCGAGATGCTCGACCAGGCGTTGCAGTTGTTCGCCATCACGCCCGACATTGATCTACGCCTGATGACCCACAATCAGGGGCTGGCGCAGTTGACCGCGCGGCTCTTCACCGCGCTCGACGAGACGCTGGAGCGCGTCAAGCCCGACTGCGTGCTGGCGCAGGGCGACACCACGACCGTGCTGGTCGCCGCGCTGACCGCCTTCTATCGCGGCATCCCCTTCGGCCATGTCGAGGCGGGGCTGCGTACTGGCGACAAGCGCCGCCCCTTCCCCGAAGAGATCAATCGCCGCCTGGCCGACGCGGTGAGCGACCTCTTCTTCGCGCCGACTGAGCGCGCGCGCCAGGCGCTGCTGCGTGAGGGTTGCGCGAGCGAGGCCATCACGGTGACGGGCAACACGGTGATTGACGCCCTGCTCGACATCGCCGCACGTCCCTACACCTGGCGCGGCAGCCCGCTCGCCGAGCTGCCCGAAGAGGGTCGCTTCGTGCTGATCACGGCGCATCGGCGCGAGAGCTTTGGCGAGGCGTTCCGCCAGCTCTGCCTCGCCATTCGCGAGCTGGCCGACGAGTTTGCGCCGCAGGGTCTCCACTTCGTCTATCCCGTCCATCTCAACCCCAACGTGCGCGCCCCCGTCGGCGAGATTCTTGGCCCCGCGCGCAATGTGACGCTGCTGGAGCCGCTGGACTACTGCTCGCTCGTGCAGATCATGAAGCGCAGCGCGCTGATTCTGACCGACTCCGGCGGCATTCAGGAGGAGGCGCCGAGCCTGGGCGTGCCCGCGCTGGTGATGCGCGAGACGACTGAGCGGCCCGAGGGGATCGAGGCGGGGGTAGTGAAGTTGGTGGGCGCCGACCGCGCGCGCATCGTCGCCGAGGCGCGGCAGCTGCTGAGCGATCCGGTGGCGCATGCGGAGATGGCTACCCGCGCCAACCCCTATGGCGATGGCCACGCGGCGGAGCGCATCGTCGCCGTCCTGAAGGAGCGCCTTGCATGAGCCAGCCGCAGCAGCCGAGCGAGGCGCCGTTGATCTCCATCACGCTGCCCGTCTACAATGGGGCGCGCTTCCTGCCGGAGTCGCTGGCCAGCATCGTCGCGCAGACCTACACCAACTGGGAGCTGATCTGCGTGGACGATACCTCGACTGATGCGACGCCGACACTGCTCGCCGAGTGGGCCGCGCGTGATAGCCGCATCCGCGTCATCCGCCACGCGGTCAATCAGCGGTTACCTGGCGCGCTGAACACGGGCTTCGCCGCCGCGCGGGGTGACCTGCTCACGTGGACTTCCGATGACAATCGCTACCGTCCAAACGCGCTGGCGACGCTGGCGCAGCAGTTGCAGGCTGCGCCAGCGGTCGCGTTCGTCTATAGCGATTACGCGCTGCTCGACGAGCAGGGCCAGATCACAGGCGTGAGCGTGGCGCCGCCGCCAGAGGGATTGATTACGGGCAAAGAAGGGCTGCCTAGCTTTTTCTATCGTCGGAGCGTCTACGAGCGCGTGGGTGACTATGCCGCCGACCTCTTCCTCGCCGAGGACTACGATTACTGGCTGCGTGTCCTCGCGGCTGGGTTTACGCTGCTGCCGATCCATCAGACGCTCTATGAGTATCGCCGCCATGCGCGCTCGCTGACCGACGAATATCGTGGGCGAACCTTTGAGGCGGCTGAGAAGGCGTTGTTGCGTCATAGGGCTGGGCTGACTCGCCGCTACCCTCAATTGCGCGGCGCGATATACTTACATCTGGCGTCGCTTGCCTCGTGGCGTGGTCAACGAGCGAGCGCCGCATACTACGCGCTCCTGGGCGTGCGGTATAGTCCGGGCGCGGTGGCGCTGAAGACGCGCGCGTATGTCGAGCGTCGGCTTGGTAAGAGCAGCGCGGCGCTCCTGTAGTCATCCGGCGGTGAAAGAGAGAACTCCCACAGCATGCGTATCCTGATTCTTGGAGGTGACGGATTCTGTGGCTGGCCCACAGCGCTCTACCTCTCGCAGCAGGGCCACGAGGTCGCCATCCTCGACAATCTCAGCCGCCGCGCCTGGGACGATGAACTGGGCATCAGTTCTCTCACACCAATTGCGACGCTCGAGCAGCGTGTCGCCGCCTGGCAGCATGTCTCCGAGAAGCGCATCGCGCTGTTCATTGGCGACTTGACCGATTTTGAGATCGTGCGCGCCGCTTTCGAGCAGTTCGCCCCCGACGCCATCGTTCACTTTGGTGAGCAACGCTCGGCGCCGTATTCGATGATTGACCGCCAGCACGCCGTCTTTACCCAGGTCAACAATGTCGTCGGCACGTTGAATGTGCTCTACGCGATGCGCGACCATGCGCCACAGGCGCACCTCATCAAGCTCGGCACGATGGGCGAATATGGCACGCCCAATATCGCGATCGAAGAAGGCTACATCACCATCGAGCACGAGGGGCGCAGTGATACACTGCCCTTCCCTAAGCAACCAGGCAGCATCTACCACCTCAGCAAAGTCCATGACAGCCACAACATCTTCTTCGCCTGCCGCATCTGGGGCCTACGCGCGACGGACCTGAACCAGGGCGTGGTCTACAACATCGGCGTGGAGCAGACAGAGCGTGATCCGGCGCTGGTGAATCGCTTCGACTATGATGAGGTGTTTGGCACTGCGCTCAATCGCTTCTGTGCGGAGGCGGCGGCAGGCCATGCGCTCACCGTCTATGGCGCGGGCGGACAGACACGCGGCTTCATTGACATCCGCGATACGGTGCGCTGCATTGAGCTGGCTGCGCTGCGCCCCGCCGAGCCGGGGGAGATGCGCGTGCTCAACCAGTTCACCGAGCAGTTCAGCGTGCTCGACCTCGCCGAGCGCGTGCAGAGCGCCGCGCGCAAGCTGGGCCTGGAGACGACCATCGCCCACCTGGAGAATCCGCGCGTGGAGCAGGAGCGGCACTTCTACGAGGCCAAGCACACCAAGCTGCTCGATCTGGGTCTTCAGCCGCACCTGCTGAATGAAGCGACGATCACTGGGCTGCTGGAGCTTGCCGTGCGCTATCGTGAGCGCATTGACCTCACGCGCATCCTGCCGACAGTGACGTGGAAGTAGTAGTCGGGCGCTGCCCCCTCCCCAACCCCTCCCCCGCTGCGGCGGGAGAGGGGAATCCAGACGCTCCCCTCTCCCGCACAGCGGGAGAGGGGTTGGGGGAGGGGGCGCCCGCTATCAGCCGTGAATCTCGACCGATGCCTTGATCTCCGCTACGCGCTCAAGCTCGGCGATGGGCATGGAGAGCGCCTCAGCCGCTTTGGTCGCATTGTTGTTATTGATGCGTAGCGCCGCATTGACGGCTTCGCGCCGCACCTCGTTGACCAGGTCTTCAAGCGTGGCGCCGTCGCGCACGCGCTGCTCCACGTCAATCAGCGGACGACTGAAGGCGCCACTGAAGCTGATATGCTCCTCGGTGATGACCTGCCCCTGCGAGAGTACGACCGCGCGCTGTATCACGTTCTCCAGTTCACGCACATTGCCGGGCCAATCGTAGTCGGTCAGCTTATCCACCGCCGCCAGGTTGATGTGCGCGGCAGGCGAGCGCGGCGAGTAGCGGTGCTTCTCCAGGAAGTGAATCGTCAGCAGCGGAATGTCTTCCTTGCGCTCGCGTAGCGGGGGCATGTGCGCTTCCATCACATCGAGGCGATAGAAGAGGTCTTCGCGGAAGCGCCGCTCGCGCACCTCCGTTTTCAGGTCGCGATTGGTCGCGGCCAGCACGCGCACGTCCACCTTCACCGGCTCGGTGCCGCCCACGCGCTCGAACTGGTGATCTTGTAGCACGCGCAGCAGCTTTGCCTGAAGCGACATGCTCATCTCGCCGATCTCATCAAGCAGGATGGTCCCACGGTTGGCGACCTCAAAGAGACCTTTGTGCTGGTTGAGCGCGCCCGTGAAAGCGCCCTTCTCGTGGCCAAAGAGCATGCTCTCCAGCAGTGATTCAGGCATCGCGGCGCAATTGATCTTGATCAGTGGGCCGTTGCGTCGGTCAGAGGAGGAGTGAATCGCCTCAGAGATCAGCTCTTTGCCAGTACCGGTCTCGCCGGTAATCAGCACGGTCGTGGGGGTGCGCGCCACCTTGCCGACCAGCTTGAAGACCTCGACCATCTGCGGGCTGGCGCCGACGATACGCTCGCGCGGGTCCACATGCAGGCTGAGGAACTGCGCCTCCGGGCCAGCCTGTTTGAGGCGCTCATAGGCGACCGCGCGCGAGACCAACCGAGCGACCGCTTCGAGGTCATCGAATGGCTTCACCAGATAGTCCACCGCGCCATTCTGAATCGCCTCAGCCGCCGTCGCGCCAGGGGCGACAGCCGTCATCATGATGATGGGTGTCTCGATGCCACGGTCGCGCAGTTGCTTGAGTACATCCACGCCGTTGAGGTCCATGTGAACATCGAGCAGGATCACATCGGGGCGCTCGTCGCCGCTGGCCTGGGCCTTCGCGAGCGTCTCTGCGCTGGTCGCGGCCTGCTCGACGATAAAGCCTTCGCCTTCGAGCAGTTCACGCAGATTGTCGCATACCGCCTCATCGTCGTCACAGATGAGCGCTCGCAGCGGCGCTGTATCTTTAGCCTCTGTCTTCGAATCACTGCGCGCACTAGCCATGACGTTTCAAGCCTCCCCAGCGCCTGGAGCGTCTCCGCCAGGCGCTGATAGATGTGGTTACGTGGGTTCAGCCGGGAGCCGTATCGGATGTGATGGCTCGGCTGGTTCCTCAGTCGTACTCAGTGGCCCATCGAGCAACCATGCCGATAAGCTCCGATAACTCAAACGGCTTGGGCAGGACCGCTCTGACCGGAGGGAGCAACGACTGGGCGCTAACCTCGCTGCCCGTCATGATGACGATGGATGGCGCGCCGCCGGGGCGCTGACGCATCCGCTCGATAAACTCCCACCCATCCATACCGCCCAGAGTCAGGTCGGTCAGCACAAGCGCCGCGCCATCCGTCTCGATGTACTGCAGCGCGCTCTCCGCATGGCTGAAGATGACGGCCTGATAGCCAACATCCTTCAGCGTCTCAGCGATGACGGCTCCGAGCGACTCATCATCTTCCACCACGAGAATTGGTCGGCGCATTCGCTGCTCCACCCTTGCTCCACCCTGGCCGTGGAAGCGCTCAGTCATGAGCCGTAGCAAGTTCTTTGCCGAGCATGCTGCGTGTCAGGTCCATTCGGCGCCGCAGCCGCGCATTGATTGTACACCGCAGGAGCGCTCAGAGTAAAAACAACGTAGCGCCGTGCCTGAGGCGCGCAGGCGCCTCAGCGCTCACCTGCGCTGGTCTCGTCGGGCGCATGCAGCGGCAACGTGATCGTGAAGATCGCTCCTTCGGCGCGGGCGTCGCCACGGTTGCGCACGGTCAGCGAGCCGCCATGCGCGCTGATGACGCCGCGTGTGATGAAGAGGCCCAGCCCGCTGCCTGAGACCTCGCCAGCCAGACGGTCGAGCCGGATGAATGGCTCGAAGATACGCTTCATCTCCGCCTCCGGGATGCCTGCGCCGTAGTCGCCGACACTGATGGAGACGGTCGCCTCATCGCGCCAGATGCGCGTCTCGATGGCGCCATGTGGCGCCGAGTATTTCACGGCATTGTCGAGCAGATTGCGCACAGCCTGGCCAATGCGGTCGCGATCCACCTCCGCCATGAGTGGCGCGTCGGGCTGATCGAGCGTGAAGCTGCGGTCGCGCTCGGCGGCGGTGGACTCGGCTACCAACTCCCCGACGACTGCCGCCACATCGCACAGCTCGCGCCGCAGCGTGAACTGCCCAGCGCTGAGGCGCGTGGCCGTCTGCAAATCGCCGATCAGCCGGTTGAGGCGCATCGCATGCTCAACGATGGTGTCCATGTAGCGCGCGCGCGCCTCCTCATCCGCCGAGGGGCGCTTGGCAAGCTGCGCATAATTGATGATCGGGTTGAGCGGGCCGCGCATCTCATGGGCCACCATCTGGATGAAGCGCTGATTCTGCGATTGCGCCTCGCGCAGTAGCAGGTTCGCCTCTTCCAGTTCTTCCAGCTTCAGCCGCAACTCAGTGGTGGCGGCGTCCACCTGTTCGCGCAGGCGCTCATTTGCACTCAGCAGATCGCTATGCGTCTGCTCTAGCTCGGCGACACGCTCAGCCAGTTCGCGCTCCAGCCGCAGCCGCTCCAGCGCTTGCGTCACCGCGAGCCGTAGCTCTTCGACATCGAGCGGCTTGATGAGATAGTTGTAGGCCCCGGCGCGCAACGCCTGGAGCGCCGAATCGAGCGTCGCATAGCTGGTCATGGCGATGCGCATGGTGGTGGGCGCGACCCGGCGCGCGGCTGTCAGCAGGCGCTCACCATTGACTTCGACACGCACATCGGCGAGCAGTAGATCGTAGGCGCCCGCGCTCAGTAGCTCCAGCGCCGCCGCGCCTTCGGTGGCAGTGGCGATGAGGCGACCTTCCTGGCGTAGCGCGACGGCGACTGCCTTGAGGGTCGCGATGTCGGTATCGGCGAGCAGCACGCGCCCGGTCGTGAGGGCTTGCCGCTGCGCCGCATACGGCGCCATCGGCTCCGTCGCTACGCCGCTCACAGGCGGGACGAGGCGTGTATCTGCTGAGACGCCATCTGTCATATCTGCCTCATTGAATCATCCAGGTTTCGCGGCGTGTCCTTCGTCGCCCTCGTTATGTTGTCGCATATCCGGTAGAGCCGCCGTTGCATGATAGTACCACCGGAGCATCGCCGGAGCGTCCTGGGAGCGCCATCGGTTACGCGGCAGTCGTGTTATAATCCGCTTTGGCGCGGTTGGAGTGCGACGCAGCACGGAGCCAGCGTCGGCCAACGTCGGCCAACGTCAGAGACGACGTTGCGCACGCGCCACCAGAGCGCTGACGATCGACACCTGGGGCCGCAGGCGGCGACGCCTGCACTATAAGCGCCTGGGTACCCCTAGAGGAGCGCACACCCAATGGACTTCACGCTCAACGACGAGCAGACTATGATCCGCACCATGTGCCGCGAGTTCGCGGAAGAAGAGATCAAACCCCACGCTGAGGAACTCGACCGCACAGGCCAGTTTCCCTATGAGATCGTGCGCAAGATGGCGGCTCTGGGTCTGCTGGGCCTGCCATTTCCTGAGGAGTACGGCGGCGCGGGCGCGGACTTCCTGAGCTATTGTCTCGCGCTCGAAGAGATTGGGCGCGGCGACGCCTCGGTGGGCATCACGATGGAGGCGCATACCTCGCTGGGCGCCACGCCGTTCTACCTCTTTGGCAGCGAGGAGCAGAAGCAGCGCTACCTGACGCCGCTGGCGCGGGGCGAGCATCTGTGGTCATTTGGTCTGACCGAGCCGAACGCTGGCTCCGACTCCGGCGGCACAGAGACCCACGCCGAGCGCGAAGGCGATGTCTGGCGCATCAATGGCTCGAAGGCCTTCATTACGAACGCTGGCACCGAGATGAGCGGGGGCGTCACCATCACCGCCGTCACAGGTAGAACCGCCGATGGTCACAAGGCGATCACCAACTTCATCGTGCCAAAAGGTACGCCTGGTTATCATATCGGCGCGGCCTATCATAAGATGGGGTGGAAGGCGTCCGATACGCGGCCGCTGGCCTTTGAAGATTGCCTCGTGCCAGACGAGCAGCGCCTGGGCGACCAGGGCGACGGATTCCGTCAATTCATGCTGATCCTCGACTTAGGGCGCGTCGCGATTAGCGCGCTCAATGTCGGGCTGGCGCAGGCCTGTTTTGACGAGGCGCAGCGCTATGCCAGCGAGCGGCGACAGTTCGGACGTCCCATCGTGGCGTTCCAGGCGATTTCCTTCAAGTTAGCCGATATGGCTATGGAGATCGAGCTAGCGCGTTTAATGTATTACAAGGCGGCGTGGCTGCATATGCAGGGGCTTCCCTTCACGAAAGAAGCCTCGATGGCCAAGCTGTTCTCCTCGGAGACGGCGAAACGCTGCGCTGACCAGGCCGTGCAGATTCACGGCGGCTACGGATTTATGGACGAGTATCCTGTCTCGCGCTTCTGGCGCAACGTCAAGGTCCACGAGATCGGCGAAGGTACGAGCGAGGTGCAGCGGCAGATCATCGCCAAGCATCTCTAAGCGCTCATCCTCTTTTTCTCTCGCCCCTGCTCTGGCGCTCTGACGCGACGCGATGCCAGCGGGTCAGGGTAGGCGGCCAGGGTATCGGGGTGGAGCGACGCATGCGAACGATAACGCGAACTGGCGTGACCTTGAGTGTCGTGGCGGCGCTGGCGCTCTATGGCCTGCAACTGATCGCGGGGCTGGTGGTGACGCTTGGCGTCATCGTCATCGGCGCGATTGCCGGGCTATGCGTGGCGAAGTGGCTGGAGCGCGACTGGTATGGCCGCCAACTGGACGCTGGCGCGCGCGCAGGCGCCATCGCGTGCGGGGTGGCCGGTCTCAGTTCGATGATTTATCTGCTGGGGCAGGGGCCGCGCTCCTCCGCCGAACTGGCCGCACGTTCGCACCTGCTGGGCATCTCGCTGGCGCCGGTCGCGCAGGCGCTCAGCCCGCTCGGCTCGGTTGGCACGGCTATCGCCTGCTCGGTGGTTGCCGCGCTGCTTGGGGTCGCGCTGGCGGCGGTCACTGCGCAGTTCGTCGGCTGGGGCAAGGATAAGCGCTCGCAGCGTGTCATCGCCCAGGCGCGGCTCGCGGCGCAGGCGCAGCAGCATGGCGAGGTGGGCGCTCAGGCGACGGCCAGCGGTGGGCGTCCCGCGTCGCCTTCCGTGCGCCTCTACGGGAAGTCTGGCGCGCCGAGCGTCAGTCGAACGGCTGGCCCAGCGATGCAGGCGGATCTGGCGAACGCGCCACTGACCTTCCAGTCGTGGGATGACGGCGATGCGCCTGCTGGCGCTGGCCAGCGCGCGACCCTCCAGACGCCCGCCACGCGCGGCGGACAACCGCCCAAGCGGCGGCGTACCTCGAATGCGCGCTCGACTGATGATGCGATCAACGCCGATGAGCGCGCCGCGCTCGCCGCCTGGGAGGCGGCGATGGCCGATGGCTCGCAGCCGGGGGTGCTGCAGCGCGAGCCAAAAGCCTCCGCCTTCCTCAACCAACCTGCCGCCGCGCCCAGACGCAACCGCAAGAAGCAGAACACGCGCGACTGGCTGTGCTAGTGACTGGCTAGTGGCTGGCGGCGATCATCGCTTCCAGCCGCTCTCTGGTGCGCGCTTCCAGGGTCGCCTGAGCGAGTGCGAGCGCTCGCACGAGCAGGGTCTTTCGCGTGGGGAGCAATGGGCGCCGAAATGAGGCGCGTATCGTGGTCAGGTTAGAACGTTATGTTCACTATTCTCTGCTCGCTTATAAACCCTGCTTTCTCGATGGCTTTCTTTGAAGCGTGATTGGAAGCTTCACAGGAACAGATCGGTTTCCAGCCCACTTCATAGCAGTGGTTTTTCAATTGCGTCAGTACAAAGCTCCCCACACCTCTGCCACGATATGACCGAGCCACCACCATACCCAGATCGGCATATGGCGGCTGCTTCTGACTGGGAATACACTCCCCTGCCGCTACCAGGGTGCGCTGGTCATACAAGACAAACAATTCGTCACGAGTGAGGCGCGCGTTCAGAAACGCTTCAATCCACTCGCCCGGTCCTTCTATATTCGCGTGATAAAAGCGCACGATCTCATCTAACTCGCTCGTGTCCGCTTTCCTGAAGAGACTCGCGCTGAGACCGGACGACAGCACTCTGGGTTGGTTGTCGCGAAAAAGGTAACTATGCAGCGTGATCTTGCTCTGAACGTCAAGGCATAACGAGAAATACAGCGGCTCTATCGTACTCGCCGTGGCGTGCTGGATACCGTAGGTCGAGAGCATCCACTGAAAGATCTCCTGGGCGCGATCCAGAGCGTTTTCCCACAGGTGGAAGCGCAGCAGTTCCTGGTTGGAGCCAAGACAGAAGTAGCCCACACGCTGCTCCTGGTCGTGTATTTCCCAATAAGTCGCAGGCGCAATCTCTGCGCTTTCCCACATCCCGTCCATGGGGGCGACCAGGCCGCCCAGGTAGTCATCCCTGAGGCGCTCGATAGCATCGGACTGCGTGAGTTGAGTGCATGTCATCATGGAATGAATCAAACGCCTCTCTGTCCGTTGTCCGGCCTCTGCCGCACGCTCGACGCTCGTAGCACACATGAGTGTACCATCACGCATGGGACCGCGCCGAGCCGCATACGGCTCTCTGCGAGAAACTGTTGGCGGCTTGGCTAGGGCCTGACTAGGGCCGGGTGGGCGCCATGGGTGGGCGACTGGCGTTCGTAGGCGATGGGGATGTCGCCTCATCCTGAGGGGCGAGCCGGTCGAAGGCAGCCAGCGCATCGGTGCGGCGCAGCAGGCCCAGCGGCGCGCCGGGCTGGTCGCCGTCCACCACGGGCAGTTGGCGCAGGCCAGCGCGCACCATGCGGCGGATGGCAGTGCGCAGGCGCTCACGTCGGCGCGCAGTTACGAGGTTGCGGGTGGCGATGTCGCGCGCCAGCGCTGACTTGTCCGCCGCCGACGCGCTGCGTTCGCGCAGATCGCGCGCGGCGATGATGCCGCTAAGCCTGCCCGCCGCATCCACCACCAGCGCGCAGCCATCGCGATAGACGGCAGCGCGCAACTCCTCGACCGGGGTAGATTCCTCGAAGATGGCGGGCGTACGCTGCATCACATCCTCCACGCGCAACGCCGCGAAGGGATCGTTGGCTGACTCTGGCGTGGCGCCCGTCGGAATAGTTCCGCGCGTCGTGCTGGATGCGGGTGAGATGTCGGCGGGGCGCGTGGCGGGCGCAACGCCGTCGCTGGGCGCCGCAACGGTGGGACGAGCGCCCAGCCGTTGTAGCCGCAGCACCTGGCGCACCTGATCGAGCGTGAGCAAGCCTACGCGCCGAATTGGCTTGCCGCGTTCCACCACCACCATCTGGCGCAGGCCGCGACGGGTCATGCGCAGCCAGGCGGCATAGAGCGTTTCATCGGGATAGGCCGCGACGATCTCGCGGCTAATGACCTGTCCCACGCGCATCGAGTTCGCGTCAGCCGGGGGTATGCGCGCGATGTCGGTCAGCGTGATGACGCCGACGATGCGGCCATCCTCCCGCGCCAGCGCCGCCGAGGCGCCGCTCTGACGCAGCGCATCGCTTGCCGCGCTCAGTGGCGCATCGCTCGCCACCACTGGCGGCGCGGCGCCTCCCACCGCGTCGAGCGTCTCACGCACGGTCACGCGCTGCATCAGCGGCAGGGCATAGTCGTCGCGATGTGCGGGCGAATCGAGGCGAGTTGTCGGCTGAAAATGGTAGACGCTGGTGTCGCCCGTAATGACATATGCCACCATCGTCGCCAGCATGGCAGGCGCGATCAGCGAGAGTTCGCCTGACATCTCCGTGACGAGCAGAATCATCGCCAGCGGCGTCTTCGAGATGCCGCCGAAGAACGCCGCCATGCCAACCAGCACGAATGCGCCTGGAGCCACGCCCGCTACCAGCGCAGGCGCGACGTAGTGCAGCCCGGCCCACAGCGCGCCGCCCATGAAGCCGCCCGCCACCATCGCTGGGGCCACATCGCCACCGCTGCCGCCAGAGCCAAGCGTGAGCGAGGTCGTCGCAATCTTGGCGAAGACAAGCAGCGCCAGCAGCAGCCCGCTGAGTGTGGTGTAGTCGTTGTTGACGCTGAATTGTACGAAGCCGTAGCCCATGCCCAGTGACGCCGGGAGGTAGATGCCAATCAGGCCGACCAGCACACCGCCAAGCGCGGGCTTGAGCGCGCGCGGCATCGGCAGCCGCTTGAAGCCGCGTGTGACCGCCGCCATGGTCGCCTCGAAGAGCAGCCCGATCACGCCTGCCAGTCCGCCCAACACCAGAAAGCCAACCAGACTGCGCGGATTATCAAAGCTGAAGTCGGTGTGCGAGCCGAAGATCGGCTGCCAGCCGACGATAACCCCGAAGACTGTGTAGCCCACGACTGCCGCGATGAAGGTCGGGAAGATCGCGTCGGCCTCGAAGTCGCGCTTGTAGAGGACTTCGGCGCCGAAGATGGCGCCGGCGAAGGGCGCGCGGAAGATCGTGCCGATGCCTGCCCCCATGCCCGCGACGGTGGCGATGCGGCGGTCGTGTTCGTCGAGGCGCAGTGTTTGCGCCAGCCACGAGCCGATGCCCGCCATGATCTGCGCCGCCGCGCCTTCGCGTCCGGCGCTGCCGCCAGAACCGATGGTGATGGCCGAGGCAAGCAGCTTGATGGGCGCGACCCGCTTGCGAATCATGCCGTTGTGCTGGTGAAAGGCGGCTAGCACGTTATCCGTGCCGCCGCGCTCCGTCTCTGGCGCGACGTTATAGACGATCAGGCCAACGATCAGGCCGCCCAGGCCAGTGACGACGGGCAGCAGCCAGCGGCGCGCGATAGGTGTCAGCACGGTCGCGCCCTCGCCAGCCGATCGCGGGGGAACGGCGCCAGCGATCAGGCCCAGCAGCAGGTGCGTCGCGAGTTCAATTGCGCCATAGAAGAGCGCCATGACGAGGCCAGCGGCGACACCGATGACAGCGCCGAGGAAGAGCCAGCGTTGAAAATAGGCGCGCGTGTAGCGGCTAAACTGAGCTTGTAGCTCGTCGCGCTTGTGGCGTCGGCGCCGCCAGTTGACGGAGCGCGTGATGGTGATGGGCCGAAGCTGGCTGTTCAGACGCCGCAGCGGGCGCGTAATCGCCGCGCGCGCATGGGCGAGGATCGAGCCTGCATCGGTGGGGTCCGTCGCCCCGCTGGTGGCGCTGGTCGCGTCATCCGCAGCATGCGCCGCCTGGTGCGCTCCTCCTGGTGTGTCGCCCGGCGTCAGCATGTGCGCGCGATCCCATCCTGTTGTGTCTGCCTACCAGCCGCTCATCGGAGGACGACGCCCGCGCCAGTCACGCGGCGGACGAGCGCTCAGTGGATGGCGCCGCACGGCTATCCCCAACTGTGAGTACATCTGAGTATATCGTCTGGCGAATGTCATGGCAAACGGCATACCGTGTGCGTCGCAGGTTTCTCAGGCGGGAACTGCGCCTGCGCTCCAGGCGCCACGCGGCAGCCTTGACAACAGGCGACATAGCCAGCGTATTGTGTAGTGGACGACACTTCACCCACAGCGCATGCAGCGTCGCGTGCGCTGGTCGCATGGAGGGCCGCCTATTCCCGCCTGCGCAGTGGGTCTGGCGTCGCCCGGTGTTCGGGACGCCATCAGGAGCGCAGGCGTAACCGGAGTGAAGTAACCGGATTGAAGACGTGAATCCTACCAGCGTGTAAGGAGAGAGTGACAATGGCGTTCGAGCTACCCCCGCTGCCGTATGACTACAGTGCGTTAGAGCCACACATTGATGCGCAGACGATGCAGCTGCATCACGACAAACACCATCAGGCGTATGTGAACAACCTCAACACGGCTCTGCAAGGCTTGAGTCAGTTTGACAACATGTCGGTGGACGACCTGATGCGCCACATCAACGAAGTTCCGGAGAACGTGCGGACGGCAGTGCGCAACAATGGCGGCGGCCATGCCAATCACAGCATGTTCTGGCAGATCATGAAGCCCAATGGTGGCGGCGAGCCGACAGGAGCGCTGGCCGACGCGATCAAGTCCACCTTTGGCTCATTCGATCAGTTCAAGACAACCTTCAACGACAACGGCGCCAAGCGCTTTGGCTCTGGCTGGACCTGGCTCGTCGTGGACCAGAGCGGCAAGCTCCAGGCGATCTCCAGCGCCAACCAGGATAGCCCGCTGATGGACGGCCTCTATCCGGTGATGGGCAACGATGTCTGGGAACACGCCTACTACCTCAAGTATCAGAATCGCCGTCCCGACTATCTGGCCGCCTGGTGGAACGTCGTCAACTGGGACGAGGTCGCCAAGCGCTTCCAGCAGGGCAGTGGCGCTCACTAGTCGCCGACGGGCGCCCTGCGTCCGACGTCATCAACACGCCGCGCCTCAGCGTCAGCTCGCTGGGGCGCGGCGTTGTCTTGGCTGGCGGTTGAAACCGCGCCTGGGTGGCCTGCGGGCCGCAAAGTCCGCCTGCGCGGACTGGGCTTCGGCAGGATGCGGACCCGCGTAGGCGGGTCTGGTGGCGGCTTGCCGCCTTCAGGCGCGGTTTCAACCGCCAGCCGATTCACGCTATACTAGGGAGGGAGCGACGCCAGCGCATCCATTGGATTGCGCTTCAGAAGGAGCGACAGGCCATGCCACGAGACCTCCCCATCGCCAACGGGCGCACGCTCGCCAACTTCGACGCGACGTACAACCTGCGCGACATCTATTGGCCGCACATTGGCCAGCAGAATCAGACGATGGGGCATGTGTGCCACTCTGGCGTCTGGGTAGATGGCGCCTTCTCGTGGTTCGACAGCGACGACTGGGGACGCGACCTGCGCTATGAGCCAGAGACACTGATGACGGCGGTCACGCTGACCAGCGACAAACTGGGGCTGCGCATCGAGTGCGCCGACGCCGTGGATTTCGACCGTGACATCGTCATCCGTCGCATGCGTGTCACCAACACCGCTGACCATCCGCGCGAGGTGCGGCTGTTCTTCCACCACGACTGGCATCTATGGGAGAACGCTGGCGCGAACACTGTCTTCTATCGCCCCGACCACAAGTTCCTGGTCGCCTACAAGCGCCACTGCTACATGCTGGTGGATGGCGTCGTCGGTGACGAACTGGCGGGCGCGCCTGCGACCACGCGGCAGGGCGAACTGGGCGTCTACCACTGGGCGATTGGCCAGAAAGAGTTCAATGGGCAGCAAGGGACCTGGCTCGACGCGGTGGATGGTGAGCTGGGCGGCAACCCCATCGCCCAAGGGTCGGTGGATAGCTGCGCGGGCTTCTATCTCGGCGAGGTAGCGGCGGGCGCGGCGCGGATGTGCTACCACTGGCTCGCCATCGCGCGCTCGTATAAGGCGGCGCATCATCTCGATGACCTGGTGCGCCAGCGCGGGCCGGAATTGTTCCTGCGCCGCACGGGCGACTTCTGGCGCGCCTGGGTGACGACGAAGCCGCTGGGTAAGCACGATCTCGACCAGCCGCTGGTGGACCTCTACACGCGCAGCCTGCTGATCGTGCGCGCCGAGACAGACATCCACGGCGCTATCATCGCCGCCACCGACGCCGATGTCTACGCCTTCTCCGCCGACTCCTACGCCTACATGTGGCCACGCGACGGCGCCATCGTCGCCAATGCGCTCTCGCACGCGGGCTATGGCGACATCACCAACGCATTCTTCCACTTCTGCCGCAAGGTCATCACCGATGACGGCTTTCTGCTGCACAAATACACGCCATCGGGTGCGCTGGGCAGTAGCTGGCAGCCGTGGATGACCCCCGACGGCAAGCTCGACCTGCCGATTCAGGAGGATGAGACGGCGCTGGTCGTCTCCGCGCTCTGGCAGCACTATCAGTTGTTCCGTGAGGTCGAGTTTGTGCGCCCGCTCTACCGTCCGCTGGTGGTCGCCGCCGCCGACTTCATGGTGAAGTTTCGCGAGCCATATACCAAGCTGCCTGCGCCCTCATGGGACCTGTGGGAGGAGCGGCGCGGCATCCACAGCTATACCGTGGCGGCGGTCTACGATGGCCTACGCTCCGCCGCGCACTTCGCCACGCTCTTTGGCGAGCATGACCGCGCGGCAGAGTACCAGGCCGCCGCGCAGGAGATCAAGGTGGCGACGCGACAGTATCTCTGGCACGAGGGTGAGCGGCGCTTCCTGCGCATGATTCGCGTCTCGCCGACGGGCGCGGTCGAGCCAGATATGACGATGGATTCGAGCGTTGCGGGCATCTTCAAGACGGGCATGTTCGACGCGGACAGCGCCGAAATGACCTCCACGATGGACGCCTATCAGAAGCGTCTGGGCATCAACACGCATGTCGGCGGCATGGCGCGCTATGAGAATGACTACTACCATCAGGTGACGCACGACCTCAGCCAGGCGACCGGCAACCCGTGGTTCATCTGCGCGCTGTGGCTGGCGCAGTACCACATCGCCCGCGCAACCTCGCTCGATGAGCTGGCCGAGGCCAAGCCGTGGCTGTCGTGGACACAGACGCACGCGCTGCCCAGCGGTGTGCTGGCCGAGCAGATTGATCCGCTGACGGGCGCGCCGCTCTCGGTCTCGCCGTTGACCTGGAGTCACGCCGAGTATGTGGCGACCATGCGCTGGTACGTGAAGAAGTACGAGGCGCTGACGGCGGCGTGAAAACCTTCACCCCCAGCCCCTCTCCCAGAGGGCGAGGGGAGCGAGATGTGGTGAGACGGCGAAGGGATAGCGGCGATGGCGCGACAGATTGGGCTGGTCGCGGCGGCCAAGGCGCGACGCGGCGGCATCTTGCGCGCGCGCGACCAGTTCGATGTCTCGCCCGTCTTTCGCCGCGCGCGTGACTACTGTGAGCGCGCCGGAATGGAGTGGTACATCCTGAGTGGGTCGCATCATCTGCTGGCGCCGCATCAGGTGATCGGGCCGGATGACGCCTTCATCCATGCGCTGAGCGCCGAGCAGCGCGCCGCGTGGGCAGCAGAGGTGGCGCTGCGGCTTGCGCGGATGCGCGAGCGGTCGGGCGAGCCGCTGGTCTTCACGCTGCTCGCCAGCCAGCGCTACGCCGACCTGCTGATGCGCGCCGCGCCAGAGCTGCCGCTCGACTTGCCGCTGAGTGGCCTGGATCTCGCCAGCCGTCTGCGCTGGTTCGATCATCGGCTGCGTGTGCGCTCGCGGCTGCTGGGTGGGACGATGGAGGGGTGATGGGGTGATGGGCAGGCGTAGCAGTGACAGGTAGCCAGCGATTGATGATGTTTTAGAATGAAGGCCGCACAGGGCGCCATGCGGCTGGCGATTGAAATCGCGCCTAGAGGGCCTGCGGGCCGCGAAGTCCGCCTGCGCGGACTGGGATTCGGTGAAGGGTCATACCGCCAGCCCGCCCATGCTATACTGCCTGGTAACGAGAGGACGCAGCGCCCCTGCAAGCGACTGCGTCGTAGAGCGGACTGGCGGGGAGGCGCGAGGCGTGGGCAAGCTTTTCATCTCCTATCGGCGCGACGACACGCAGGACCTCACACGCAGCATCTATGAGCGGCTGGAGGCGCGCTTCGGCAAAGAAAACATCTTCATGGATGTGGACTCGATTCCGCTCGGCGCTGACTTCCGCCAAATTCTGCGCGACTGGATAGCGGAGTCTACGCTGGCGCTCGTGATCATCGGCAAATTCTGGCTGAGCCTGACCGATGCGCGTGGCCAGCGTCGGCTGGACACCCCGAACGACTTCGTGCGTATCGAGGTTGAGGAGGCGCTGTCGCGCAGGATTCCAGTCGTACCGCTCCTGGCCCACGGCGTCTCCATGCCCCGCCCCAGCGACTTGCCAGACAGTATCGCAGACCTGGCCTATCGTCATGGCACAGATGTGCGCTCCGACCAACACTTCAACCACGATGTGGAGCAGCTCATTTCCCGACTGGCCCCGCTGATGGAGCCGAAGCCCAGCTATCCCCTGCCCGACGTGCCAGCCCGGCTCGCCAGCCTCGGCTTTCGCGGCGTTAACGTGACGGGAACGCCTGCCATCGAGTCGCCGCTCGTCAGCGTCGCGGCCGGCCCCTTCCTGATGGGCAGCGACCCTGCGCGTGATCCAGTAGCAAAGGAGCCTTGGGCTAAGAATGAGACGCCACAGGATTGGGTCGAGCTAGCCGCCTTCCAGATCGGCACATATCCTGTGACGGTGGCTGAGTATGCGCTGGCTGTGCGCGCAGGCGCCGTGCACGAGGCAGCAGTTGAAGAACGCGAGTTTCTGGGCATGAAGTTCCCGGCGGTGACCTGGCAAACGCAGCTTCAGCGCCTCGACCACCCCGTCGTCTGCGTCTCGTGGCAAGATGCGACGGCCTATGTCGCCTGGCTGTGCGAGGTGACGGGCCAGAGCGGCTGGCGGCTGCCCAGCGAGGCGCAGTGGGAGAAAGCCGCCCGCTGGGATGCGAGGCAGGGCGTCAGTCGCATCTACCCCTGGGGCGACAGCTTCGACGAGCATCGCTGCAATACCAACGAGGGTGGCATCAAGACCACCACGCCCATCGGCTCCTATCCCGCCAACGACCTGCGCCGCAGCGGGGCCAGCCCCTCCGGCGCCGAGGAGATGGCAGGCAATGTCTGGGAGTGGACGAGCAGCCTCTATAAACCCTACAAATACATTGAAAATGATGGGCGCGAAGACCAGGATTCTACTGCAAGTAGAGTGTTGCGTGGTGGTTCATGGTGCTACGCCGCCAGGGTCGCGCGCGCGGCGTACCGCAGCTACGTCGGGTGGGTCGTCCTCGATGTCGTCTGGGGGTTCCGTCTCGCGTTCGCGCCTTCGGCTGGTTCATAGTACATTCTATTTCTAATGTTCTCAGATTCTTCCATTGTAAATGTACAGTACCGTTGGATGGAGGAGGGAGGGTTCGCGCGAAGCGCGGAAATTTTTGCAGGGATGGTCGCGGCCTTGAAAGGCCGGCGCACGGCGCGAGAGGGGCATGAATGCCCAATGCGTTGCGGCAGGTAACGCATCTCCCGCTCGGCCTTCAGGCTGTCGTCCGCGTACA
>JAICSR010000498.1 GCA_025936795.1 Ktedonobacterales bacterium
GCGCAGTTCGGCGTCGGAGCGATAGGGCGTCATGGCGCCGCCGATGCCGTTGTGCGGCGCCACCAGGGCGATGCCTCCTGCGCTGATCTGCTCGATGCTCGTCGCTGAGACAACGACCTCGCCGCCCAGCCCGCGATCAATCACGACGTGCCGGAGCGCATGCGTATCGGCATTGAAGCTGACCTGCGCCAGCTTGCCCAGCCGCTTGCCCGCCTGCGAGATGGAGACACGCTCGCTCAGCTTGACGCCGTCTGGCTGGAGGCCATCCTTCTCGACCTCGGCGCGTGTGAGGTTGATGGCGACGTTGTCCTGGGTGGCCGTGACGATGTGCTCGACTGGGGCATAGACGGAGTGGCCGAAGAGACCAAAACGCATGCCAACCGCCACGATAGCATGGCTCTCTGCGGCGACGACCACATCAGTCAGCCTGGCGCCTGCGCTCTCGGCGTCGCGCACTTCAGCGCCAAAGCGAAACTTGATGACCGGGGCAAATGTCGTCGCAGATGTCTCCATAGCGTTTATAGACCCTCTAGTACCTCAGGTCATACCTCAGGGCGAGCGACCGGGCCGCCAGGTAGAACCGTTCTCAGCATTTCGCAGCGGTTGCGCAGATGGACATGCGTGTCAGCGCGCATGGCTGGCGTCTGTCGCGGCGCCGCAAGGGCGCGGATGTCGTGCGCGCTCTGCCACCAGTATAGTGTAGCATGGGCCCTGGCGCCTCGCAATATCGCCGTGCGCTGCGGTTCTACCCAACACTGGGGGCTAGACCGCAGCGGGGCCAGCGGTTAAAATCGCGCCTGAAGGGCCTCCGGCCCACGAGGTCCGCCTCCGCGGACCCCCCATCGGGATCCGGGACCCGCGCAGGCGGGTCTGGTGGTGGCCCGCAGGCCACCTTCAGGCGCGGTTTCAACCGCTGGCTGCCCCCATCGGCGCACCCCCCGGTTTGTGGTAGAACCGTGCGCTGCGGTTCTCTGCTGCGCGCCGCGCGCCACGAAGAAGCCCCTCCCAGGTGAACAAGTGGAAGGGGCGAATGATGGATGGCGAGTAGTCGGATATCAGGGTCAGGCGCTGGCCTCGATAGCCGTGTCGATGCCGACAATGCCAACCTGCGCCGAGACGAGGAACTGCTCGTAGGCCTCGCGTAGCCGCGGGTAGCGCAGCAGGAAGAATCCGGCGTACTCATTGTGCAGCGGGCGCGGCTGACGCAGCAGCTTCATGCCGACCTCGTGGGGCAGATGATTGCCCTTGCGCCCGTTGCAGGCGCGACAGCAGGCGACCAGATTCTCCCAGGTGCTCTGGCCGCCCCGCGAGCGCGGGATGACATGATCGAGGGTCAACTCGCGGAAGTGTTTGCCGCAGTACTGGCACAGCTCCTCGTCGCGCAGCATGATGTTGGCGCGGGTGGGACGTAGCGCCATGCGCGGGACGCGCACATTCGCCAGCAGCTGCACGATGACCGGCTCATCCATGCTGAGACGCCGCGCGCCGATGCCCGCTTCAATCGTCCTGCGGATGTTGTCATCCACAAAGGCGACCTTCTGCTTGGAGAGCAGCACGACGAGCCGACGCTCTGGGATGACCGAGAGCGGCTGGAGAGACGCGTTGAGCACAAGCACTGGCATTGGCGACCCCCTTCTAACTGCGCCACGTCGCCGTACCGTCGTGACGGAGCAGAGAGACCATCGCACGCCAGGGCAGGCGCTGTGAGGGTCGCTATCTCCGCCGTCTACGATGCTGATCATGAGTGGCTGCGAGCCAACCATGCCGCGTGTGCGCGGCTGGCTCGCAGCGAACGGGAACTTCTGCCGCAAGACACGCAAAAAGGAGCACGCCCTGCCGGATGGTGGCGCGGGGATGCGATTGTATCGCTCCCGCATTACGCCTATCCATCGCCAGCATGGCGTGCTCCTCAACGAGACCCGCCCGGCGTGTGAATCGGTGAAGATTCGCCACCTGACGGTTCTGGTCGGGGTGAGAGGACTTGAACCTCCGACCTCAGCGTCCCGAACGCTGCGCGCTAGCCACCTGCGCTACACCCCGAAGATGAACCGGTTGTAAGAGATGCTGACGTTCGCTGGCCGCGACGTGCTGGGCCTTTGTCGAACGCTCGCCCTTACGCGGGGAGTATATCATACCGCTAGACGCCACTGCAAGAGACGCGCGCGATGGGCGCGTGCGATGATTCCACCACACAGGGAGGGTTCGCGCGGAGCTGGCTGGCGGTTGAAACCGCGCCTGGAGGGCCTGCGGGCCGCGAAGTCCGCCTGCGCAGACTGGGCCTCGGCGAGTGTGAGGCTGCGAGGGCAGGTTTCGCGGCCAACTGCGGCATGGCGCCATGAACCGAGCCGTTGCTGCGATCTCGATACGGCGCTTGACAAACGCGCTGGCATGGGATAGTATCTCTACTGCGACGCGGGGTAGAGCAGTGGTTAGCTCGTCGGGCTCATAACCCGGAGGTCGTCGGTTCGAATCCGGCCCCCGCTACCAGGCCCCCACACTGCATCGGTGTGGGGGCCTCGTCAGACCAGCAGGCGCAGGCCGCTGGCCAGGCTCCTGGCGGCGTAGCTCAGTGGTAGAGCAGGGGACTCATAAGCCCTGTGTCGGCAGTTCAACTCTGCCCGCCGCTACC
>JAICSR010000338.1 GCA_025936795.1 Ktedonobacterales bacterium
ATCATCGGCAACGAGGCGCATGGCGTCTCGCGCGAGGCGGCGAAGCTGGCGACCAAGCGCATCTCGATCCCGATGTGGAACAAGGTCGAGTCACTCAACGCAGGCATCGCCGCAAGTGTGATATTGTTTGAGGCGGCGCGGCAACGTCGCGTGCGCGAGTCGCGGCCATGAGGACGTTTTCCTCGTTGATCGGGCCAGCCTCGGCTGGCGGCTGAAGCCGCGCCTATGAGCCTATGGGCGACCTGCGGTCGCCGCGAAGCCTGCCTCCGCAGGCTAAGAACGGGGAGAGGCGTCCTAGGTCGCGCAGGCGGCCTTGGCGGCCCGTGGGGCCACGTAGACGCGGGTTTACCCGCCGGACGACAACCGATCCGGACGACAATCGCATCCAGACCACAACCGCATACTGACGCATTGACGGAGAGAGTACATCGGCGCTTGCGCGACAGGGAGCCGGGGCCACAGACTGCAAGCCCCAGCGTGGCGAGCGACGGCGGAAGTTCACTCCTGAGCATGGCGACTGAAGCGCGCGCGATTGGCGCGCGGAGTAGGCGTCACGGCGGCCCACCGATAGCGGGCGCTGAGAGTGGAGCGCGACCACGCTTCCCTGGCTGGCCTTCCGTGCGAGGGCTGAGCGAGCGGGGCATGCGAGCGCGCTCAATGGTGGGTGGTACCACGGAGCGTAACGGCGGCTTCGTCCCTGACGAGGCCGCCGTTTTGTATTTTTCGCCCTGAGCAGCAGGACAGTGGGAGCGGCGCCATGACAACAGCGCAAACCGAGGAAGAGCGGCGCCTTGCGACGCTACGCGAGCGTGCGGTGGCCGAGTTGGCGGCCATCGAGACGACAGATGCCCTGGAGGAGTGGCGCACACGCTATTTCGGGCGCGAGCGCGGTGAGTTGAGCGCCATCCTCAAGGGGCTGGGCAAGCTGCCCGGCGAGCAGCGCAAGCTGGTGGGCCAGGCGGCGAATACCGTCAAGGTCGAGCTGGAGCGCCTGGGCGAGGAGCGGCGCGCCGAGCTGCGGCTGCGCGAGCGCGAGACGGCGCTGGAGCGCGAGACGCTCGACGTGACGCTGCCGGGGCGGCCCATCGCGCGCGGCCACATGCACCCGCTCACCCGCACGATGCGCCAGATCGCCGAAATCTTCGAGCTGATGGGCTTCCAGACCTTCCAGGGGCCAGAGGTCGAGACCGACTACTACAACTTCCAGGCGCTCAACATCCCGCAGGACCACCCCGCGCGCGACATGCAGGACACCTTCTGGGTGCTGCCGGGGCAGATTCTGCTGCGCACCCAGACCTCGCCGAACCAGATTCGCATCATGGAGCGGATGCGACCACCCGTGCGCGCGATCGTGCCGGGCAAAGTCTATCGCTCAGAGGCGACCGACGCCAGCCACGAAGCTGTCTTCCATCAGGTCGAGGGCCTGCTGATTGACGAGACCTGCACGATGTCGGACCTGCGCGGCGTCGTCGAGCGCTTCGCCCACGAGATGTTCGGCGCAAATCGCAAGGTGCGCTTCCGTCCCAGCTACTTCCCCTTCACCGAGCCGAGCGCCGAGTTCGATATGGACTGCATCAACTGCGACGGCGCAGGCTGCCGTGTCTGCAAATATAGCGGCTGGCTGGAGATGGGCGGCTCTGGCATGGTGCATCCCAAGGTGCTGCGTGGCGTCGGCTACGACCCAGCGATCTATCGCGGCTTCGCGTTTGGCCTGGGCATCGAGCGGATCGCCATGCTGCGCTATGGCGTAGACGACATCCGTCTGTTCTCGGAGAATGATCTGCGCTTCCTGTCGCAGTTCCGCTAACGTTGGATGGAAGGGACAATTCCCATGGAGATGCGCATTGCGCTGCTGGGCTGTGGCAATGTCGGAACGCGGCTCATCAAGCTGCTGGCGGAGAAGGATGCGGCGCTGCGCCGCGAGCAGAACCTGGCCATTACGATCAGCGGCGCCTACACGAGACGCGCGGGCGGCTGGACCGCAGCCAATGGGCTGGCTCCAGCGGTGGTCGCGGCAAGTGGCTGGCCGGGCGCAGCGGCGGGCGAGCGTGTGCCGGAGGGCGCGCAGCCGTTCAGTGGCGACGGTGTGAGCTTCGCTACGCAGTGTCCGGCGGATCTGCTGGTGGAGATCACCACGCTGAATCCAGCCGATGGGCAGCCTGCGCTCGACCATGCGCGAGCGGCGCTGGCTGCGGGCAAGCATGTCGCCACGGCCAACAAGGGGCCAATCGCCCACGGGCTGCGCGAGCTGCGGGCGCTAGCCACCGAGCGCGGGCTGGGGCTGCGCTTCGAGTCCACCGTTATGGATGGCACGCCGATCATCAATATGATGGAGTTTTCGCTGCCCGTGACCGAGGTCCTCAGCTTTCGCGGGCTGCTCAACAGCACCAGCAACTACGTGCTCAGCCTGATGAGCGAAGGCATGTCGCTGGAGGACGCGGTGCGCGAGGCCCAGCGCGCCGGGGTCGCCGAGGCTGATCCCTCGAACGATCTGGATGGCTGGGACGCTTCGGTCAAGGCGACCGTGCTGACGAATGCGCTGATGGGCGCCGATCTGCGCCCGCAGGATGTGCGCCGCATCGGCCTGGGAGCCGAGGCGATGCGCCAGGCCATCGCCGCGCGCCAGCCCGACCAGAACGTCAAGCAGGTGGTGGAGGGTCGGCGCGAGGCAGGCGGCGTCGTCGCGGAGGTCAAGCTGCTGGCGCTGCCCCCGACCGATACACTCGGACGCCTGAGCGGCATGGAGACGGCGGTGCGCCTCGTCACCGACACGATGCAGGAGTTGACGCTGATCGAAGGCGAGGGCGACCCGACGCAGACCGCGATGGGCGTGCTCTCCGACATCGTGAATATCGCGCGGGCACATCCGAAGGGGTGAGGGTTCGCGTGGCAGCGGGTGAGGCCAGCGGTTGAAACCGCGCCTGGAGGACCGTTGGCCCACAAGGTCCGCCTGCGCGGACCCGAATCCCGGCTGTGGGCCCGCGCAGGCGGGTCTCGTAGCGGCCCGCAGGCCGTCTTCAGGCGCGGTTTTAACCGCCCAGCACAACATATCGAGAACTAGACGAGAGCGATAGAGACGCTGAGGAGCCTACTATGAAAGCGCCGTACTCGTGGCTCAAGGAGTACGTGGAGATCACGCTCACCCCGGAGGAGCTGGCCGAGCGGCTGACGCTGGCCGGGCTGGAGGTCGAGCGCGTCGAATATCCGTGGCCGAACATCATCACTGCGCAGATCACCTGGCTGCAGCCCGTCAAAGGCTCCGACCACCTCAACGCCACGCGCGTCTGGACCGGACGTGAGGAGCTGAGCGTCGTCTGCGGCGCGCCCAACATCAAGCTGCACGACATCGTGCCGCTGGCGCAGATTGGCGCGCGGGTCGGCGACACCGTCATCGCCGAGAAGAAGGCAATGGGTGTACTCTCGCAGGGCATGCTCTGCTCGCCGCATGAGCTTGGCCTCTCCGACGACCATGCGGGCATCTACATCTTGCCGCCTGACACGCCGATTGGCGTCCCCTTCGGCAAAATTGTCGGTGAGGCAGTGATAGACCTCGACATCAAGGCGCACCGCGCCGACCTCTTCAGTATGGTCGGCATTGCGCGCGAGATCGCCGCCTTCACTGGCCAGCCGCTGTGTGAGCCAGCAATCAGCATGAAGGAGAAGGGAACCGCCGCCAGCAAGCTGATGAAGCTGGAGGTGCGCGACGCCGCGATGTGTCCGCGCTACTCGGCGCGCATCGTCAAAGGCATCACGATTGGCCCCTCGCCTGCCTGGATGGCCGACCGGCTGACAGCGGCAGGCATGCGTCCCATCAACAACGTCGTAGACGTGACGAACTACGTCATGCTGGAGCTAGGCCAGCCGTTGCACGCCTTCGACTACGACAAGGTGGCTGACCACACCATTATCGTGCGGCGTGCGGAGCCAGGCGAGACGCTGACTACACTGGATGGCGTGGAGCGCAAACTGACCCCAGAGATGACGCTCGTCACCGACCCGGCTGGCCCCAACGTCATCGCGGGCATCTTCGGCGGCGCGCGCGTCGAGGTCTCGGACGAGACGACCAACCTGATTCTGGAGGCGGCGCACTGGAATCCCGCCAACATCCGCCGCACGTCGCAGGCGCTGGGGCTGCGCACCGAGGCGGGTAGCCGCTTCGAGAAGAATCCCGACATCACGCTGACCACCGTCGCGCTCGACCGCGCGGCACAGCTCATCACGCAGATGGGCGGGGGTCAGGTCGCGCCGGGCTATGTGGACTTCTACCCGGCGCCGCCCGCGCAGCGCGTCATCGAATTCGATCTGGGCCAGGTCGAGTGGCTGACCAACATGACCGTCACGCCGACCGAGGCGATCACGGCGCTGCGGGCGCTGGGCTTCGGCGTGGAGGAGCTACCCTCCGACGGCAGCGCGATTACCCTGCGGGTCAGCGTGCCGACCTGGCGCGGCGACGTGGAGGAGAGCGCCGATCTGGTGGAG
This sequence comes from Ktedonobacterales bacterium, assembly GCA_025936795.1. Taxonomy (GTDB): domain Bacteria; phylum Chloroflexota; class Ktedonobacteria; order Ktedonobacterales; family JADMIN01; genus JAKAIY01. Next base: position 4,480 of record JAICSR010000338.1, read on the forward strand.
GAGATTGCGCGCATTGTCGGCTACGAGCGCATCCCCAGCACGATTCCGGCTGGCCCGCTGCCAGCGCCGCAGGATGAGC
>JAICSR010000386.1 GCA_025936795.1 Ktedonobacterales bacterium
CGGCGCGGCGAATCTTGAAGCCATCCAGAATCTCGATACCCTCGCGCATGCGCGCGCCGCCGCCCGTGATCGTGTTGATGACCAGCTGCACCTCGTGCGAGCGGATCAGCTCGATGATCGTCTGGTCGTCGTCGCTGATGCGGCTCACCGCCGTCGCATGCAGCCCCGCGTCGCTCAGCATCTGCGCCGTGCCGCCCGTCGCGTAGAACTCGTAGCCCGCTTCTCCCAGCGCCTGGAGGATTGGCAGCGCCTCGGCCTTGTCGCGGTCGGCCACGCTGACGAACGCCTTGCCGTTGTGGTCGGGTACGGTCAGGTTCGCGGCGATCAGCGCCTTGCGCAGCGCGGCGGGATAGGTCTTGTCAATGCCCATCACCTCGCCCGTGCTCTTCATCTCCGGGCCAAGCGCCATCTCCGCGCCGACCAGCTTCGACATCGAGAAGACTGGCCCCTTCACGGCGAAAAGTGGCTGCACTGGCCAGAGGTTGTCGGCATGGCTCACGTAGCGCCCGCCCTCGATGCTGGCCAGTGGCTGGCCCAGCGCCACCTGCGTCGCCACCGGCGCCATCGGCACGCCCGTCACCTTGCTCAGGAATGGCACAGTGCGTGAGGCGCGCGGGTTGACCTCCAGAATCCAGACGTTCGCGCCTGGCTCGCCGTTTGGCTCCGTCACGACGAACTGGATGTTCATCAAGCCGCGCACATCCAGCGCGCGGGCGATCTCGGTCGTGTAGCGCGCCACCGTGCGAATCTCGTCGGGCGAGAGCGTGCGCGTGGGGTAGACGGCGAAACTGTCGCCCGAATGCACGCCCGCCCGCTCGATATGCTCCATCACGCCGGGAATCAGCACATCCGTCCCGTCGCTGATGGCGTCCACCTCGATCTCGCGCCCCGTCAGGTAGCGATCAATCAGGATCGGATGCTCGCCGAACTGGCCGATGATGCGCGTGACGTAGTGGGTCAGCGCGTCGGTCGAGCGGATGATCTCCATCGCGCGGCCGCCCAGCACATAGCTGGGGCGCACCAGCACCGGATAGCCGATCTCCTCGGCGACGCGCTGCGCCTCGGCCACGCTGGTGACGGCGGCGCCCCTGGGCCGTGGCACGCCCAGCCGCTCCATCAGCGCGTCGAAGCGGCGACGATCCTCCGCCAGATCAATGCTATCTACCGAGGTACCGAGGATCGACGCGCCCGCCGCCGCCAGCGGAGCCGCCAGGCCAATCGCCGTCTGCCCGCCGAACTGCGTTACCACTGGCGGCAGCGCGCCATCGTCGCCCGCCTCATTCTGCAAGATGGCGATGACGCTCTCGGCGTCGAGTGGCTCGAAGTAGAGCCGGTCAGACATATCGAAGTCGGTGCTGACCGTCTCCGGGTTGGAGTTGATCATCACGCTTTGCACGCCCGCCGCGCGCAGGGCCTGCGAGGCGCGCACCGAGCAGTAGTCGAACTCGATGCCCTGGCCGATGCGGATGGGGCCGGAGCCGAGTACGACGGCCTTGGCGCCGGGCAGCGAGGGCGCCTCGTTCTCCTGCTCATAGGTGGAGTAGAAGTAGGGCGTGCGCGCCTCGAACTCGCCCGCGCAGGTGTCCACCATCTTGAAGGTCGGGCGGATGCCCCACGCGCGCCGCTTCTCCGCAATCGCCTGCGCCGTCTCGCCACGCGCGGCGGCGATCTGCTGATCGGCGAAGCCCATGCGCTTGGCCTCGCGCAGCAGCTCTGGCGTCAGCTCCTGGCGCCCCAATCGCTGCTCCATGCGGATGATGCGCCGCAGCTTGGCGAGGAACCAGCGATCAATGCCCGTCTCGCTGTGCAGCGCGTCAATCGCGCCGTCGGCGGTGTCCACCCGTAGCGAGTCGAGCAGGCGCCAGAGCCGCACATCGTTGGGCGGGAACTCGCCCAGGTCGTCCACCTCGCTCGGCAGGCTGTTGAGCGTGTCGGCGCGCACTTCGAGCGCGCGCATGGCCTTCTGCAGCGCCGCCTCGAAGGTGCGATCAATCGCCATCACCTCGCCGGTCGCCTTCATCTGTGTGCCAAGGCCACGGTCGGCCAGCGGGAACTTGTCGAAGGGCCAGCGCGGAATCTTGACCACCACATAGTCCAGCGCTGGCTCGAAGGCGGCGACGGTCTTGCCTGTGATCTCATTGGTAATCTCGTCGAGTCGCTTGCCGATAGCGATCTTGGTGGCGACGCGCGCGATGGGGTAGCCGGTCGCCTTCGAGGCCAGCGCCGAGCTGCGGCTGACACGCGGGTTCACTTCGATCACGAAGTAGCGGAAGCTGTTGGGGTCGAGCGCGAACTGGATGTTGCAACCGCCCTCCACGCCCAGCGCCGTAATGATGCGAATGGCGACCGTGCGCAGCATCTGATACTCTTTGTCGGAGAGCGTCTGGCTGGGCGCGACGACGATGCTGTCGCCGGTGTGAACGCCCAGCGGGTCGAAGTTCTCCATGTTGCAGACGGTGATGCAGGCGCCCGCGCTGTCGCGGATGACCTCGTACTCCAACTCTTTCCAGCCGCCGAAGTATTGCTCGACGAGCACCTGATGGATGGGGCTGGCGTCGAGGCCGCGCCGGGCGATACGCGCCAGCTCCTCGCGCGTGCGCGCGATGCCGCCGCCAGTGCCACCCAGCGTGTAAGCCGGACGGATGACCGCTGGCAGGCCAATGACCGCATCCGAGAAGGCCAGCGCGTCCTCCAGCGTCGAGACGGTCTTGCTGGGTGGCGCCTCCAGCCCCATATCGAGCAGCATCTGCTTGAAGAGTTCGCGGTCCTCGGCCTTCTTGATGGTTTCGAGCGGCGTGCCGAGCAACTCTACATGGAACTCGTCGAGCACGCCCGCCTCCGAGAGCGCGACGGCCAGGTTCAGCCCCGTCTGCCCGCCGAGCGTGGCCAGCAGGCCATCGGGACGCTCGCGCGCGATCACGCGGCGCACCGATTCGACGGTCAGCGGCTCGATGTAGGTGGCATCGGCCAGCCCCTCATCGGTCATGATCGTCGCTGGATTCGAGTTCACCAGGATGACACGCTTGCCCTCCTCATGCAGCGCCCGGCAGGCCTGCGCCCCCGCATAGTCAAACTCGGCGGCCTGCCCAATGATGATCGGGCCGGAGCCGATGACCAGCACACTCTCTATCTCGTCGCGCGTCATGACGCTCTGCTCCTCAAAAAGGTTCTGTGACATTCGCTCGTGGTGGCAGCAGCCCGGCGGCTGAAGCCGCAGCTAAGGGCGTTCCGCCGCGAAGGCTGCCTGCGCGGCCTGGGTTCCAGATCATTCCTAGCCTGCGCAGGCAGGCTTTGCGGCGACCCGCAGGGCGCCCGTAGGCGCGGCTTTAGCCGCCAGCCGTCGTTCGCCGCGCGATGACCCATACATCGCCGAACACGCTCACGCCGGGCGCTCGTAGAGCGCGGCCCAGCCGTCTTCAGCCGCGCCACGATAGACGAAGCCCTGCCGCTCGTAGTAGGCGCGCAGCGCGGGATTGGCCGCCATGCAGTCGAGCCGCAGCCAGCGGCGGCCATGCGCCACCACCTGCTGGCCCGCCCAGTCGAGCAGCGCCGCGCCCAAACCCAGCCCGGCGACGGCGCGACTCACGCACAGCCCATGCACATAGCCCGCGTCGGGTGGCCGCTCGCCCCACATCTCCGGGTCATCCCATTGCAGCGTGAGCTTGCCGACTGGCTCGCCCGCGCGCCACACGAGATAGACCTCATGCCCCGCGCGCAAGCTGTCCAGCGCGATCGCGGTGGTATACCAGCCCGGCTGCCACTGGCGCAGCCCGCGCGCCATCAGCCACTGCCCCGCTTCATCGTAGAGCGCCACCAGCGTCGCGGCGTCGGCGTCGGTCGCCCGTGCGAGGGTGAAGACCTCACC
>JAICSR010000572.1 GCA_025936795.1 Ktedonobacterales bacterium
AGCGGAGTCGGTGCTGCGCGAGGCGCTGGCCCACAAAGGCCCGACGCTGGTGCAGGCGGTGGTGGACCCCAACGAGCCGCCGATGCCCGGCAAGATCAGCACCGAGCAGGCCGTGAAGTTTGCCGAGGCGCTGCTGCGTGGCGAGAAGGATCGCTTCGACATCATCAAGACGGTCCTGGAGGACGAGGTGCGCGAGGTCGTGTGATAGGTGGGGCGACCTCACCCCCAGTCCCCCACTCCTAGCGGGAGAGGGGGACAGGGGGTGAGGTCGCGCCCTTTCGCTTACCCGGCGAATGGAGGCGGCAGGAAGTAGGCGGTCGCCGCCAGCAGCGCCCAGAGCGAGCAAAGCTGTATCCCCTCCAGGATCGTGGACTCACCATCGCGGGTCAGCAACATGAAGAGGAAGGTTGCCGCGCCGAAGATGATGATCTCCAGCGGCGCAAAGATCAGCATCAGCGGGTGATGGGTGAAGTGGCCGACGATCACCAGAATCGGCACGATCACCAGAATCATCTGAATCGAGGCGCCCGCAGTGACGCCCATGACGACTTCCATCAGGTTGCGCTTGGCCATCGCCGTCGTGCCATACATCTCGACCAGGCCGCCGACGATGGGAATGACGATCAGGCCGACGAAGAACGGATTGACGAACTGCTCGTTCTCGCGCGCCAGCAACTCGACCGATCCGGCGAACGCCTCCGACATGTAGACCACACCCAGCGCGGCCACCCCCAGGATCACCACGGCGATCAATCCGCGCACGACGGGATGCAGCGCCAGCGCGCCTTCGCGCTCGGCGCCTTCTGCGCTTGCGCCTTCGCCTTCCGCTCCCTCGCCGCGTTGCGTCGTACCTGCGCGTCGCTCCTGCCGCTTGATCGCGGCATACTGCGCCTTGGCGGTGGGTTGCCGGGTCGCATTCTCCACGCGCTGTGTGAGCTCATATTCAGCCTGGTCGCGTTCCTGCTTGAAAAGCGACTGGACGCCTGGCGCTGGGTCCGCTGGGCTGACGCCGAAGAGGTTGATGCCTGCGTCGCTCTCATCAGCGCCGCTCAGACCGGCTGTGGCCGCGGCGACAGCGACGGGCGCCTGTGTACCAGTGCGCCTGGCCTCGCGCTGGCGTCTGCGCTCCAGTCGCCGCTGGATGTTCCGCTCGACCAGGTCCACGCCATCGCGCACGCGGAAGATGGCAAAGAGCGTGTACGCGAGGTAGCTGCCCAGCAGCACCAGCGAGACGAGGAAGCTCAGCGAGTAGTGCTGGAAGACCAGCAACGTTGGCAATTCCGCGCCCGCGTTGGGATCATTCGCCTGAGCCAGATAGCTCGCCAGCGTCGGCAGGCAGAGGCCGATGACCGCCAGCGCGAAGATGGTGGAATATTGCCCGGCGCGGTCGGCGTTGAAGCCCATGCGCCCGTTCTTCAGCGCGCCGAAGATGGTGGCGACGCCCAGCCCCAGCAGCGAGTTGCGAATGACCACGCCCGCGATGGACCCCAGCACGATCTGCGAGCCGCTCGTCTCGCCAGGCGCCTGCTGCAAGAGCAGTGAGAGCGCGATGGCAAGCTCCGCCACGTTACCGAAGGTCATGTGGAGAAAGCCGCCGAGGAACTCGCCAAGCAACTCTTCCAGTTCTTCGACGGCGCTTTCGAGGAAGCCGGAGAGTGGGATCAGGCTGAGCGCCGCCAGGATGGCGAGCAGCGGTCCCTCCTCCAGGCCCAGCCGCTCGCGCAGCAGCACGACCGGGATGCCCAGCAGCAGCACGTTGATCCAGCGCAACCAGATGGACTTCTCCACACGTCTCCCCCATGCGTTTGGGCGTCACTCACAGCCACTCACCGCTACTTAGCTCGCACGCGCCTGCGTCAGCGCCTCTGGCGTCACGAGTGTGGCGAGCAGCCGCTCTGCCTCCACCCGCGCCTCGTCGGTCGCGGCCTCGATGCGCGCCGCATC
>JAICSR010000002.1 GCA_025936795.1 Ktedonobacterales bacterium
GTGCAGATCGAGATTCAGGGCGCGTTCGCGCTCTTCGACCGCATCTTTGAGTATCTGGACCTGAAGAACGACCTCACGCAGAAGCCGGACGCTGTGGCGCTCGATCCTCATACGACGCGTGGCGAGGTCGAGATGGATCATGTGACCTTCAGCTATCGCGCCGACCTGGAGCGCCCGACGCTCGATAATGTGTCGTTCACGATGCGTCCCGGCACGCTGACAGCGCTGGTGGGGCCGAGTGGCGCTGGCAAGACGACGATTACCTATTTGCTGCCACGGCTCTACGATGTCGAGAGTGGCGCTGTCCGGATTGATGGCCACGACGTGCGCGACCTGACGCTGGAGAGCATCGGCGCAAGCATCGGCGTGGTGACGCAGGAGACCTATCTGTTCCACTCGACCGTCCGCGAGAACCTGCTCTATGGTCGACCTGATGCGGCGGATGAGGAACTGGTCGCCGCTGCGAAAGCCGCCGCCATTCACGACCGCATCATGGAACTCTCGGAGGGCTATGACACGGTGGTTGGTGAGCGCGGGTACAAGCTCTCCGGCGGTGAGAAGCAGCGCATCGCCATTGCGCGAGTGATTCTGAAGGACCCGCGCATCCTGATCCTCGACGAGGCGACCAGCGCGCTGGATACGCACTCTGAGCGGCTGATTCAAGCGGCGCTCGACCGGGCGATGCAGGGGCGCACAACCATCGCCATCGCGCACCGCCTCTCGACGATTCTGGCGGCGGATCAGATTCTGGTGGTGGACCACGGGCAGATCGTGGAGCGCGGCACGCATGCGGAACTGCTGGAGCGCGATGGGCTGTATGCGCGGCTCTACAATGAGCAGTTCGCCAGCGCCGCCGAGGTGGCCGAACTGAGCGAGATGGAGCAGCTAGCTGCCGCCGTCAACGAGTAGGCGCGTCCTCACTCCCTGGCCCCCGCTCCCGCGAGGAGAGAGGGAACCCGCTTGCTCCCCTCTCCCGCACAGCGGGGGAGGGGCTGGGGGAGGGGGCAGGCGCGCCGCTCACGACGGGCCTGGATTCGATAGTACTGACCTCGACAAAGAGTAGTGAACCTGATAAACAGAAGCAATGAGCGAAGCAGAACTATCCAGATTGAGCAACGGGAGAAACACGGAGAAACACATGGACGAACGAGACGAACGAGACGCGCCAGATGTGAGTGATGGTCCCTTGCTCAGGAGGCAAGCCGTGGGCGGGAAACCCGCGCATACGGAATCGAAGGAGGACATGGGAGCCGGGTCGGAATCGGCGCCGCGCCTCCAACTCCCCATGCCAGACGTTCAGTTGGTCCGGCTCGATCACGCTCCAGCCCTGCTTGCGTTCGAGCGGGAGAATCGGGCCTACTTCGCGGCGTCGGTTCCGGATCGGGGGGACGAGTTCTTCGCCGAATTCGACACGCGACATGCGCAACTGCTCGAGAGGCAAGCTGCCGGGACGGATTACTTCCACCTGCTGGTGGCCGTGGGTGGCGAGGTGCTGGGGCGGGTGAACCTGTTTGAAGTGGCAGACGGGTCGGCGGAACTCGGGTACCGCATCGCGCAGAAGGCCGCAGGGCAGGGACTAGCCACAGCGGCGGTGCGCAAGGTGCGTGAGCTCGCCGCCACAGAGTACGGGCTCACCAGGCTGCGCGCGAGAGTCAAGGTTGACAATCCGGCCTCGCGCATGGTGCTTGAACACAACGGATTCGTCGCCATCGGTGAGCTTACGCTCAATGGCAAGCCAGCCAAATCCTACATCTGCGAGCTCCGGTGACGAAGCAAAAATGGCGGGGAAGGTTCATCGCTGCATCTCTTTCTCTTCTGTTCCTAACGCATGAGTAAAACAGCGTTGAAGGCTCTCTCTCCGATGGCGTTCGTTCGCGCGCACCAGTTCTTGGCCTACATGAACGTGAATCCGTGAATCTTAGAAGAGCATCGGAGAGACCCAGCTATAGACGTTGGGTCGTTCTGTTGTGCGCTCGGCGTGCGCGTCACTGCTGCTCGCTGGCGGCGGTTCGGCGCTGGCTAGCGAGAGGCGCATGACGAGGTCGTCGTCGGTCGGGGGCGCGCCGATCTGCGTGAAGAAGGCTCGGGCTGCTGGCGTGTCGCCGCAACTGGCGATCAGCTGGCTGGCCCTGCTGGCGAACGCGGCTGGCTGGCGTTCGCGCTCGGCCCCGCAGGCGGCCAGCGTCAAGGTGGCGGCTACGGCGTCATTCGGCGCGACGAGCGGCCCGATGCGGATGCCGACGATGGGCGATTCCATGCGACGAGCGAGCGCATAGCCCAGCGGATGCTGCGAGGCGTCGCGGCTGTCATGCGCGACGTAGAGTGTGAACACGTCCTGTTCCGCAAGCGCGTGGAGCAGGCCCAGTCGGTCGCCGCCGAACGCTTCCCAGTCGAGCGCGGCGATGCCGGGCAGCGCATCGAGTGGCGTTGCATTGGCGACCATTGCTCCGGACAGCGCAGTCAGGCGCTCGTAGTGGAGATCGCGCAAGGGCGCTTGCACATACCATGAGGCCGCGACATCCGTGAATCCCAGCGTGCGATAGAGTGGGCGGCCCACTGGGGTGGCGTCGAGCGAGATGGCGCGCACGCCCTGGGCGCGCTGCCAGGCGATAGCGTGCGTGGTCAGCAGCCTGGCCAGCCCGCGCCGCTGAAACTCTGGGCGCACGGCGACATTGCCGATGACGCCGACCGGTCCGGCGGCGATGGCGCTGGTGGTTGCGACGGGAGTTCGTGCCGTGGCTCCGCGCGCAGGAGCGAGCGCGCCCGCGCGAATGACGAAGATGCGGCCATGCTCCCAGGTGAGTGTGGCTTTGAGCAGGGGATCGCTGCGATTCCAGTCCATCGCGGCGCGCAGGCGTGCGAGCGCTTCGAGGTCCGCGAGGGTCGCTCGCTCGATCTGGGGCGCTGCGATCACTGATTCCTCCTCTGGATAGGCGCGCGCCAAGTATGAGATGCTGCGGGCTGACCTGATGCTATGCGCGCCCCGGCGTCATCTGGCGGGCTGAGAAGCTTGCTCTCCTCCATGTTATACCATCGCACAGATGGGTTTCGCAGCGGTCTGTCTGGAGGGCGGAAACGGCGATAGAATCAAGCTTCACGGCCTGTTTCTTCGTTTGACAGTCTTTCGGAAGCCATGTTACAGTATCAGATGGTACTCACGTTGAGAGACGGTGGCGACTCACAGCGCAACATGTGCTTAAGGTCGCAGCGGGAGGCGTTCAGGCATGCCAGAATCTCTACCAGCGCTCATCTTGCTTGGGCTAGCGCTCCTGTTTGGCGCGGCGACCATCGGCGCGACCTTCGTGCTGGGTCCCAAGCGCCCGACGCCAGAAAAGCTGGCCCCATACGAGTGCGGCATCGAGGAGATCGAGGCGCCGAGGCAGCGCTTCCCGGTGAAGTATCTCGTCACGGGCATGCTCTTTATCATCTTCGATGTCGAGGCGGCGTCGGTGCTGCCGCTGGCGATTCTGATGCGCCGGTTGCAGGGGTTGGGCTTCATCGAGCTGCTGGTGTTCGCGCTGATCCTGGCTGTGCCGTTCATCTATATCTGGCGTAAGGGAGCCTTTTCATGGGAGTAGAGCCGGAAGCGGAGCCGACGGCGGAGACGCCGCGCGTGAATCCGTGGGCGCCTGTGCAGTATTACAGCAACACGCAAGCTCCCCGTCTGCCGCGCGGGCTTTCGCAGCCTGAGGGCGGCAATGTGCTGCTGACACAGGTGAACAAGCTGATTGACTGGGGGCGAAGCTCCTCGCTGTGGCCAGCGACCTTCGGCCTGGCCTGCTGCGCCATCGAGATGATGTCGGCCAGCGCGTCGCGCTGGGACATCTCGCGATTCGGCGCCGAGGTGTTTCGCGCCAGCCCGCGCCAGGCTGATCTGATGATCGTGGCGGGGCGGCTCTCGGTCAAGATGGCTCCGGTGCTGCGGCGCATCTATGACCAGATGCCGGAGCCAAAGTGGGTCATCTCGATGGGCGCGTGCGCGTCGTGTGGCGGCGTCTTCAACAACTACGCGATTGTCCAGGGTGTGGACAAGATCGTACCAGTTGACGTGTATGTGCCCGGCTGCCCGCCAACGCCCGATATGCTGCTGCAGGGCCTCAATCTGCTGCAAGACAAGATTCGCAATCACATTCCCAATCCGCCCGACCCGCTGGACTTCGCGGTGTCTCGCTACCTTGGTAGCGAAGACTAGGCGCGCGGAGTGATCGGTCGAGAGGAGACAGGCGGAGGATATGGCAGACCAGACACAGCTCGAGAACGCCCGCCCACTCGCGACGCCAGTGAATCCGCTGGCGGAGGCGACGGTGGCGCTGCTAACCGATCGCTTTGGCGCCAGTGTGCGCTCGGTGGTGGAGCATCGCGGTGAGACGACGGTGCTCCTCGCTCCGACGGCGCTTGTCGCGGCATGCCAGGCGCTGCGCGATGCGCCGACCCTGCGCTACTCGCTGCTAGAGGACATTACAGCTGTGGACTGGCCGGAGCGCGAACCACGCTACGACATCATCTATCAGCTTGTCTCCATCGAGACGCGCGCCTCCATCCGGCTGAAAGCGCAGATAGGCGGCGAGGATGATCCCGACCCGGAGATTGCCTCGGTGATGGGCGTCTGGCCTGCGGCGGACTGGTTCGAGCTGGAGATTTTCGACCTGTTTGGCATTCGCTTTACGGGCAGAGACGATCTGCGACGCCTCCTGATGCCGACGGACTGGGCGGGACACCCGCTGCGTAAAGACTACCCGCTCACTGGTTTCGCGCTGCCCGACCCGCACTGGGGCGGCCAGACGCCGCTCGATCAGCCATTGCCGCCGGGGATTGGGCAGTTGACGCTGCGCACCTCCGATGGGTCGGAGCAGCCCAATCTCAACCGACGCAGTGAGGGTGATCGCTGAGCGCGACTGAGCGAACGACTGAGCAGTACTCGAACGGTGTTACACCGCTGGTAAGGTGAAGAAGAGATGCAGCTAGAGGACTCAGCGCGACCCGCCGCGCTCGATGTCGAAGAGAGCGTGCGCCTGGACGAGCGGACGCGCCGCGACACCATGACGATCAACATGGGGCCGCAGCATCCGTCTACGCATGGCGTGCTGCGGCTGATTCTGACCCTGGACGGCGAAACCATCGTCAAGGCTGTGCCAGACATCGGCTATCTGCATACCGGCATCGAGAAGACCGCCGAGGCGAAAAGCTACTTCAAGGCGCTGGTGCTGACCGACCGCATGGACTACTTGGCGCCGCTGGCGAATAACTACGGCTACTCACTCGCGGTCGAGAAGCTGCTGGGCATTGATGTTCCAGCGAAAGCGCGCGTTGCCCGCATCGCGCTGGTGGAGTTGCAGCGCATCGCGAGCCATCTGGTCTGGCTGGGGTCGAGCGCGCTCGATCTGGGCGCGCAGAGCGTCTTCCTCTACTGTTTCCGCGAGCGCGAGCTGATTCTCGACATCTTCGAGCTATGCTCTGGCGTGCGGATGATGACGAGTTACATCATGCCTGGTGGCTTGCAGGCTGATCTGCCACCAGGGTTCGACGCCAAGGTGCGCGCGTTCCTCGAACTGTTCCCCAAGCGGCTGAGCGAGTACCACGATCTGCTGACCAACAATCGCCTGTGGATTGATCGCACGAAGGGGATCGCGCCGATCTCGGCTGCTGACGCGGTGGCGTTTGGATGCAGCGGACCAACCCTGCGCGGCAGCGGCGTCGTCTACGACGTGCGCAAAGCCTTCCCCTATGGCGGCTATGAGCAGTTCGACTTCGACATCCCCGTCGGCTCGAATGGCGATGTCTATGATCGCTATCTGATTCGCATGCTGGAGATGGAGCAGAGCCTGCGCATCATCCGGCAGGCGATGGACGCGCTGCCAGCGGGGCCGTGGCAGGTGGCTGACCATAAGATCGTGCCGCCGCCGAAGTATGAAGTCTCGTCGAACATGGAGGCGCTGATCCACCACTTCAAGCTCTACACGGAGGGCTATCGGCCACCGGCTGGCGAGGTCTACGTGCGCACGGAGTCACCCAAGGGTGAGCTTGGCTTCTACGTTGTCAGCGATGGCTCCGCAAAACCCTATCGCATGCATGTGCGGGCGCCGTCCTTCGCCAACTTGCAGGCGCTGCCGAAGATGGTGGAGGGGATGCTGCTCGCCGACGTGGTAGCGGCGATCGGCAGCATTGATATCGTGCTGGGAGAGGTAGATCGCTGATGGTGAGCGAAGCGTTGAAGGCGCAGATGCGCGAGACGGTAGCGCGCTACCCGCTGGCCCGCTCGGCGATGTTGCCCTGCCTGCATCTGGCGCAAGATGAGCTTGGCTATCTGCCTGACGAGGCGATTGTCGCGGTGGCCGAGGCGATTGGTGTCAAGTCCGACGAGGTGGAGTCAGTTGTCACCTTCTACTCGATGTTCCATCAGGAGCCGAAGGGCAGGCATGTCATCAAGGTATGCGCCAGCGTGTCGTGCTATCTGATGGGCTGCGACGCCGTGATAGATCGCCTGGAGCGCAGGCTGGGCGTGCGGCGCGGCGAGACGACGCCGGATGGGCGCTTCACGCTAGAGGCGGTGGAGTGCCTAGCGGCGTGCGGCATGGCGCCAGCGCTTCAGGTGAATGGCGAGTTTGTCGAGCAGGTGTCGCCGGAGCGCGCTGAACGGCTCGTCACCTTCCTGGAGGAGGGCGGCGACATGGCGCAGGTGCGCAACTACTGGCGGCAGTTCAGCGATGGCGCGGGCATGGCGACCGAGACAGAGATTGGCGTCACGACTGAGGCGAGCGACAACGGCGTATCCAACACGAAGAAGGTCCGGTAGATCATGGCCGATTCCACAGAGACGCAGACCGAACGGGCGCCGCTGCCACTTGGCCCCAATCCGCGCTTCATCACCGAAAACTTCGAGGTTCCGGGGATAGACCAGATCGAGGTCTATCGGGCGCATGGCGGCTATGAGGCGCTGGCGAAGGCGCTGAAGTCGTTCCAGCCCGATGAATTGGTCGAGGAAGTCAAGAAGTCGGGGCTGCGCGGGCGTGGCGGCGCGGGATTCGCGACAGGGCTGAAGTGGAGCTTTCTGCCGAAGGAAAGCCCGAAGCCACGCTATCTCTGCGTCAACGGCGACGAGAGCGAGCCAGGCACCTTCAAGGACCGCATGATTATGGAGGTCAGCCCGCATCTGCTGGTCGAGGGCGTCATCATCGCATCCTACGCGACGAAGGTTCACCACGCCTTCATCTACGTGCGCGGCGAACTGCTGAAGGCTGGCTTGCAGGTGGAGCGCGCAGTGCGCGAGGCGGTTGAGGCTGGCTTCATCGGCAAGGACATCCTCGGCAGCGGCTTCGATCTGGCGATCACCGTGCATCACGGCGCCGGGGCATACATCTGCGGCGAGGAGAGCGCGCTGCTGGAGTCGCTGGAGGGCAAGCGCGGCTATCCGCGACTCAAGCCGCCATTCCCGGCGGTCGTGGGCCTTTATAGCGGCCCGACCGTCATCAACAATGTGGAGACCCTCGCGGCGCTGCCAGCGATTGCGCGGTATGGCGCAGACGCCTACGCGGCGTATGGCACGGAGAAGAGCAAAGGCACTCGCGTCTACTGCCTGAGCGGGCATGTCAATCGACCGGGCAACTATGAGGCGCCGCTAGGCTTGTCGCTACGTACGTTGATCGAAGACCTCGGCGGCGGCATGCGCGACGGACGAGCAGTCAAGGCGATCATCCCTGGTGGGTCGTCGTCGCCGATGTTGGGCGCAGACAAGCTCGACCTCCCGCTGGACTACGAGGCGGTAGCGGCGGCTGGCTCGATGCTCGGCTCGGCGGGTGTGATCGTGGTGGATGACCAGACCTGCATCGTCGGCGCGACGCTGCGCATGTCGGAGTTCTATCGCGATGAGTCGTGCGGCAAGTGCACGCCCTGCCGTGAAGGGACGTTCTGGCTGGTGCAATTGGTGGAGCGCCTGGAAGCGGGCGAGGGCCGCGAGAGCGACATCGACCTGCTGTTGGACATCTGTGACAACATGTTTGGCAAGTGCTTCTGCCCGCTGGGTGATGCGGCGACCTCGTGCATTGTCAGCAGCATCAAGCTCTTCCGCGACGAGTATATCCATCATGTGCGCGAGCATGCGTGCCTGGTGGGGCCAGGCGCCACGCGCGCCCACGCGACGGCGGAGGCGCACGCGCGCTAATCGGCGCACATCAGACGCTGATCTGGCGGCGGTGTGACCACCCCGGCGGCCAGGGCGTCTGGCTGTGAGGGGCGCCGAACCCTTCACAGGCGGCCACGACGAGGCAGGCAAGAGAGCAGCAAGGCAAGGCGATCACACGGCGCTAGTTGGGCGAGAAAGCGAATTCATGGCTGAGCAAGTAGAAGAGCTAGTCAACCTGACCATAGATGGGCGGCCTGTCAGCGTTCCCAAAGGCTCAGTCGTCTGGGCTGCCGCGCGCAAGCTCGGCATCGAAATCCCTATCTATTGCTACCATCCCAAAATGGACCCGCTGGGCGCCTGTCGCATGTGCTTCGTGCAGGTGGAGAAGATGCCCAAGCTGGCGACCGCCTGCACCACGCAGGTCGCCGAGGGCATGGTCGTGATCACGGACTCGCCACAGGTGAAGAAGGCGCGCCAGGGGACGCTGGAGTTCCTGCTCATCAACCATCCGCTCGATTGCCCAATCTGCGACAAGGGTGGCGAGTGCGACCTGCAAGACTTCACGCTGCGCTATGGGCCAGGCGCCAGCCGGTTCGACCTGAGCAAGCGCCACTTCCAGAAGCCGATTCCCGTCAACGAGCAGATTCTGCTCGACCGCGAGCGCTGCATCGCCTGTCAGCGCTGCGTGCGCTTCTGCCAGGATGTGGCGATGGAGGACGGCCTGGTGATGCAGGAGCGCGGCTTCCGCACGGAAGTGGGCGTAGAGCCGTCGGCGCCGTTCGACTCGATCTTCTCGGGCAATGTGGTGGAGATGTGTCCGGTGGGCGCATTGACCGCCAAGAGCTATCGCTTCGTGGCGCGCCCCTGGGAGCTGAAGCGCGGCGCGACGGTCTGCGGCCAGTGCGCGGTCGGCTGCAATGTGCTCGCGGATGTGCGTGTGGACAAGCTGCTGCGGCAATATTCGCGCACCAACGACGACATTGACGACGGGTTCCTCTGCGACCGGGGCCGCTGGAATACGGACCTGGCCAACAGCCCAGAGCGCCTGCGCCAACCGCTGATTCGCCGCGATGGCAAGCTGCAGTCGGCGACCTGGGACGAGGCGATTGCGCTGGTGGCCCGCTCGCTCGGCGAGATCGCGCAGCGCGATGGCGGCGAGGCGGTCGGCGGCATCGGTTCGACCCACACTACCAACGAGGAAGCGTATCTCTTCCAGAAGCTGCTGCGCGTCGGGCTGGGAACGAACAACGTGGATCATTTCCACGGGCGCTTCCCACAGGGCGACAACGACGCGCAGCCGTGGGTCTGGTCAGACAGCATTGCGGGGTTGGAGCGCGCCTCGCACATTGTGCTGCTGGGGGCCGATCCGTATCTTCGCCAGCCGATCATTGACCTGCGCATCAGGAAGGCGATTCGGCGGGGCGCGCGCGTCTGGGTAGTCTCGCCTGCGGCGAATCGCCTCGACCGACTCGCCGCTGGCGCCATCCGCTATCAGGCTGGGCAAGTTGGCGCGGTGGCGCGGGCGTTGTTGCAGGTGACGCTGAGCGAGCGGCTGACACGCGGCGCCTTCGCCGAGCAGCGACAGGCGAGCCTGGCGGAGCGCCTCGCGGGGCTGGCCGATGCAACTCCAGAGGCTGTGTCCGCCGCCGCTGGCTGCGACGCTGAGGCGCTGCGGACGCTGGCGCGTGAGATCGCGGGCGCGAAAGGCGCGGTGATTCTCTACGACGAGATGGCGACACGCGAGGCGACCGGCGAGACGCTGGCGGCGGATGCGCTGGACCTGGCGCTGCTGACCGACAACTTTGGCCGCGCGGGCGCGGGCGTCGGGCCGCTGCTGGAGGATAACAACTCGCTGGGCGCGCGCGACATGGGGCTGCTGCCAGGGTCGCTGCCAGGCTACCGCGCGGTGGACGACGAGCAGGCGCGGGCCGAGCTGAGCGCCGCCTGGGGCGTGCGGACGCCAGAGGCAGCGGGGCTAGACTACGACGCCATGCTCGCTGGCGGCGTCAAAGCGCTCTATGTGCTGGGCGCGAACCCGGCGACTCATCTGAGCGAGGAGGGCCGCGCAGCGCTGGCTGGGCTGGAGTTCCTCGTCGTGCAAGACCTCTTCCTGACGGAGACGGCCAAGCTGGCGGCAGTCGTGTTGCCCGCCGTCTCCTACACCGAGAAGGACGGCACGTTCACGAATACCGAGCGCTGCGTGCAGGTCGTGCGCAAGGCGATGCTGGAGCTGCCCGGCGCGCGGGCCGACTGGCAGATTCTGCGCGACGTGGCCAATGCGCTGGGGCTGGGCTGGACGTATAGCAACAGCGCCCAGATTCTCGCCGAGATTGGCCGGACGACGCCGATCTATGCAGGTGTCTCGCGGCATGGGCTGGGCCAGACGGGCGCGCGTTGGCCGCTGGCGCCCGGCGCGACTGAGGCTGATGGGCAGCGAACGCTCAGCGGCTCGCCATTCCTCACGTGGGAGATGCTTGCGCAGGGCGTGGCGAAGGGGCGCGGCTCCGATCAGCTGGCGCTCTCAGCTGGACGAGGGGAGCAGGCCTGATGAGCGACCTCGCATGGTTCCTGGTTGGCGCGCTCGTCAAGAGCATCATCGCCATCGTGGCGCTGCTGACCGCCTTCGCCTACATGACGCTGATCGAGCGGCGCGTGATCGCGCGGTTCCAGCGGCGGGTTGGCCCCAACCGCGCTGGGCCATTCGGCGTCTTCCAGCCGGTCGCGGATGCGCTGAAGATGGCCTTCAAAGAAGAGATTTTGCCGACCAGAGCGAGCCGGCTGGTTTTCCTGATCGCGCCCGCGATTTCGGTCGTGGTTGCGCTGACCGCGTTCGCGGTGGTGCCGCTCGGCGGGCCGACAGCCTGGGGTAATTCGAGCATCGCCAGAGCCTGGGCGCCCTACGTCGCGGACCTGAATGTTGGCGTGCTCTACATCTTTGCCATTGCGTCGCTGGCGGTCTATGGCATCGTGCTGGCGGGCTGGTCGTCGGGCAATCACTATTCGCTGCTGGGCGCGCTGCGCTCGGCGGCGCAGATGGTGTCCTACGAGGTGAGCATCACTCTGGCGATTGCGGGTGTGCTGATGTTCGCTGGCACGCTCAACATGGTTGGCATCGTCCAGGCGCAGGCGCATCAGGGTATCTGGTTCATCCTCGCGCAGCCGCTGGGTTTCCTGCTCTACGGCATTGCGGCGGTGGCGGAGGTCAATCGCGCGCCGTTCGATCTGCCAGAGGCCGAGCAAGAGCTGGTGGCGGGCTACCTGACCGAGTTTAGCGGCCTGCGCTGGAGCCTCTTCCAGATGGCCGAGTACATCAACATGATTACAGCTAGCTCGGTCGTTGTGACACTGTTCTTCGGTGGGTGGACGCTTGGCTCGCTCGATGGCGTGTTTGGGCTGCCCTTCATCTGGTACTTCATCAAGGTCGCCGTGTTCCTGTTCATCTTCATCTGGCTGCGCGCGACACTGCCGCGCATCCGCTACGATCAGTTGATGCGCTTTGGCTGGCAGGTCTTGCTGCCGCTCTCAGTGCTGAATGCGCTGGTGACGGCGGCGGTGGTAGCCTACGGGTTGCCGTGGTGGGTGAGTGGCGCGATTGGGCTGGCGATCTTGCTGATCGTCGCTGGCGCTTTCTACGCCACTGCGCGCCGCAGCCAGCCCAAGGCGAAGCGTGGCGCTGGGCAGGTGATGGCTGCGCCGACCTCGGTGCGGCTGGTCGCGGATGCGCCGCTGCCTCGCAGCGTAGATGAGTCGCAGACGACGAGTGTTAGCGCCAGCGCTGGCGTCAAATAGCGGGAGTTTGCTCTGATGGCGATGGAAATGATCAAGGGTCTGGCGACGACACTGCGCGAGCTAGGCCAGAAACCCACGACGGTCTCGTATCCAGAGGAGAAACGCCAGCTACCCCCGCGCTTCCGCGGTCGGCATGTGCTCCACCGCTACGAGAATGACCTGGAGCGCTGCGTTGGCTGTTTCCTCTGCGCGGGCGCCTGCCCGGCGGATGCGATCTACATCGAGGCGGCGGAGAATACTGAGGAGAACCGCGTGTCGCCCGGCGAGCGCTATGCGCGCGTCTTCGATGTGAATCTGCTGCGCTGCATCTTCTGCGGCTACTGCGAGCAGGCCTGCCCAACGGGCGCGATCACGCTGGAAAACATCTACGAGCTGGCCAGCACGCATCCCGACGACCTGGTCTATCACAAGGAGCAACTGCTGGAAGCGCCTGGCTCGGCGACGCGCGGCTCGCTCGACGCCTGGTCGGCTCCGGCGCCTGAGGAGACCACGACGCCGCTGCCCGGTCGCCAGGGCTTCTTCGATGGCCAGCCAGCGACAGCAGCTTCGGTTGGCCAGGGCGATCTGCCTGCCGAGCAGGAAATCGCTTTGGGCGACGAGCAGATGGTCCGCGATGTGGCTGCCGCGGAGGAAGCATAACCGTATGTTGTTTAGCCAGATCGCGTTCTACGTGCTGGCGGTCATCGCGGTGGCCTCGGCGCTCGGCGTCGTGCTGAATCGCAATGCCGTCTATAGCATGCTCAGTCTGATTCTGAATCTGCTGAGTCTGGCGCTATTCTTTCTCTTGCTCGGTGGACTATTCATCGCGACGATTCAGGTGCTGATTTATGCGGGCGCCGTGATGGTGCTGTTCCTGTTCGTCGTGACGATGCTCACACCGGGAGGGCAGGCGCCACAGGGCGATGATCCACTGCGCTGGCAGTGGGGCGCGGGCATTGGGATGGGCGCTATCCTGGTTGGCGCGCTGGTGTGGGCTGGGTTCACAGGCGCCATCTCCAGCGACGCGAAAGCGGCTGGCGTCAGCTCGCTCACCTCGGCAATAGCGGCGTTCGGCGGCAATACCGAAGCGTTTGGCATGGCGCTCTTCCACGGGTACTCCTTCCCATTCGAGATCACCGGGCTACTGCTGGTGGTGGCGGCGCTGGGCGCCGTCACACTTGGCCGCCGTCCCACACACGCCGACGAGTAGGGCGCTCAGGAGGTTACGCGATGCCACTCTCCGCCTTTCTGACGGTTAGCGGAGTCCTGTTCGCCATCGGCGCGCTCGGCGTGCTTGTGCGCAAGAATCCGCTGATTATGTTCATGTCGATTGAGTTGATGCTCAACGCCGTCAATCTCTCGTTCATGGCCTTCGCGCACTTCCTCGACTCGGCGCAGGGATGGATCTTCGTCTTCCTAACGTTGACAGTCGCCGCCGCTGAGGTCGTGGTTGGGCTTGCTATCATCGTCTCGATCTTCCGCAGCCGCACCAACATTGATGTGGATGAGCTGAACTCCTTGAAGGGCTAGTATGTTGAATCTGACGCCGTTCATTCTGCTGGCTCCGCTCGTCGGGTTCGTCGCGCTCGGCCTGTTTGGGCGGGCGCTGCCACGGGCCGTCATTGCCGTGATTGGCTGCGGAGTGGTGCTGATCGGGTTCGCCCTCGCGGTCGCCGATCTCATCTCGATGTTGGGCGTGGCCCCAGCGCAGCGGGTCAGCGATGTGACGCTGTGGACGTGGATCACCGCTGGAACGTTCCATGTGCCGTTTGGCCTGCTCTCCGATCCACTTTCGGCGGTGATGCTGCTGGTGGTGACAGGCGTGGGTTTCCTCATTCACGTCTACTCCATTGGCTATATGGAGGGCGACCCTGGATTCTGGCGATTCTTCGCCTTCCTGAATTTCTTCGTCTTCGCGATGACGTTGCTGGTAGCGGCGGACAATTTCCTGTTCCTGCTGGTTGGCTGGGCCGGAGTTGGCCTCGCATCCTTCCTGCTGATCGGCTTCTGGTACACGCGCGCCTCGGCGGCGGCGGCGGCGCGCAAGGCCTTTGTGGTCAACGTCATCGGCGATTTTGGGCTGTTGATCGCCATCTTCCTGCTTTTCGGCGCATACCATGGCGCGCTCGACTACCGCACCGTGCTGGGCATCGGGTCGGCGCAGGCGGTCGCGCCTACGTCAGTCGCGCCGGGTGGTGTGCTGCTGGCGATTGCGCTGACACTCTTCGTCGCCGCCGCCGCCAAGTCGGCGCAGTTGCCGCTGCATGTCTGGCTGCCAGATGCGATGGAGGGGCCGACGCCAGTCAGCGCGCTGATTCACGCGGCGACGATGGTGACGGCGGGCGTCTACCTGGTGGCGCGCGCGCATAGCCTGTTTACAGCGGCGCCCACCTCGCTGGTGGTTGTCGCGGTGGTGGCGGGCGCGACGGCGTTCTTCGCGGCGACCATCGCCTGCGTGCAGAACGACATCAAGCGCATCCTCGCCTACTCGACGATGAGCCAGCTCGGCTACATGTTCATGGGCGAGGCGGCGGGCGGCTTCAGCTCTGGTATCTTCCATCTCGTGACGCACGCCTTCTTCAAGGCGCTGCTCTTCATGTGTGCGGGCGCAGTCATTCATGCGCTGGGCGGCGAGCAGGACATCCGCAAGATGGGCGGGCTGCGTGAGCGGCTAGCGGGAACCTTCTGGCTGTTCGTGGTGAGCGGGCTGGCGCTGGCGGCGATCTTCCCCTTCGCGGGCTTCTGGAGCAAAGACGCCATCCTGGGGGCGATCTTGCAGCGCGCGACGACTGGCGGCGCTGGCTGGTACGCGCTCTACGCCGTAGGGCTGCTGACCGCTGGCCTGACGGGATTCTACATCTTCCGCCTGATCTTCGTCACATTCTTCGGAGCCTATCGTGGCGCCCCTGTGGCTGCGGCGCACGGTGGCGGACATGCGGCAGGCGGGCGGGCGGGCGACCCGCTCGCGGGTCTGCATCTGCCAGGACTGGCGCTGATGGCGCCGATGTGGGTGTTGGGTGCGCTCTCGCTGGTGGGCGGCGCGCTCGATCTGCCGGGCAGCCAGTTGTTGAGTGACTTCCTCGCTCCGGCGGCGCCATCGGCGATTGAATTGACCTCCGCGCTGTTTTGGGTCTCGCTCGCTGCGGGCCTGATCTGCGCGCTGGTGGGTATCGCCATCGCGTGGTCGCGCTATGGCCAGGGGCAGGCGCCAGCGGGCGACGAGGCGAGAGTCGGCGCGCTGGTGGTCTTCCTGCGACGACGCTGGTTTGTGGATGACCTGTATGAGGGCGCGATTGTGCGGCCGATTCTGGCGCTGAGTCGCGGCCTGCGTTTCGGGGTGGAAGATGATACCCTGGAGGCTGGCTCCCGCGGACTGGGCGACGCCGTTGGCAGCCTCAGCGCGGGCTTGCGCGGCCTGCAAACAGGCTTCTTGCGCAACTACACGCTGACGCTCTTTCTGGGCGCGGTGGTGATCCTCGTCTACTTCATCGCTGTTAGCCAATAGGGGCCGCTGATATGACGCAGTTTCCGATCCTCAGCGTGATCGTGTTCTTGCCCATCGTGGGCGCGCTGATCGCGCTCGCGCTGCCGCGCCGAGCGGCGTGGGGCTGGGGCATCCTGGTAGCGCTAGTGGACCTCGCGCTGGCGCTGGCGCTGATTCCGCTGACGCAATCGGGCGGCGCAGGCTATCAGTTTGTGGAGCACGCGCGCTGGCTACCAGAACTTGGCATCGGCTACGCGCTAGGTGTGGATGGGCTGAGCCTCTTCCTGCTCAGCCTGAACGGCCTGATCACGCTGGTCGCGCTGATCGCCTCGTGGCCACAGGCGCAGTCGGGCGACCGCGTGCGCGGCTACATCGCGCTGATGCTGCTGCTTGCCGGGGCGATGCAGGGCGTGTTTCTGGCGACCAACGTCTTTCTCTTCTACATCTTCTGGGAGCTGATGCTGGTTCCGGCCTATCTGCTGGTGGGCATGTTCGGCGGCCCACGACGCGCCTACGCGGCGATCAAGTTTGTGCTCTACACGGCTGTCGGCTCGCTGCTGATGCTGATCGGCGTGATCTGGCTGGGCGTCGTCGTCTCCTCGAATGCAGGCGTCTCCTTCACGCTCGATCTGCCAACGCTGCTGCGGCTGGGTGTGCCAGTCTCGGCGCAGGGCATCTTGTTCCTGGCATTCATGGCGGCGTTTGCGGTGAAGTCTGGCCTCTTCCCGTTCCACGGCTGGGCGCCAGACGCCTATGTGGAGGCGCCCGCGCCCGTGACGGCGGTGGTCGCGGGGGTGATGGCGAAGACGGCGATCTACGGTATGCTGCGGATCGTCGCGCCGCTCTTCCCGGTGGCCATGCGCACGTACTTCCCGCTGATTGGCACGCTGGCGGTCATCGGCATCCTGTATTTCGCGTTGCAGGCGTTGATCTCGACTGACTTCAAGCGACTGCTAGCCTACGTGAGTCTGAGCCATATGGGCGTGATCGTGCTGGGCGTGTTTGCGCTGAATGCGCAGGGCATCCAGGGGGCCATCATCCAGATGGTCAATCACGGTATCATCATCGCGGCGCTGTTCCTGATCGCTGCCGCCATCGAGGCGCGCATCGGCGTGCGGCGGCTGGCGGAGTTTGGCGCGCTGGCGACGCGGCTGCCCTGGCTCGCCACGGCCTTCCTGATCACCGCGCTCGCCGCGCTGGGGTTGCCGGGCCTGAATAGCTTCGCGGGCGAGTTCCTGGCCTTCCTGGGCGCGTTCCATGTCAACTGGGTCTATGGCGGTCTGGCGACGTTGGTAGTCATTCCGGCGGCGTGGTACATGCTGCGCTTCTTCCAGGGCGTGATGGAGGGTGCGGCGCCAGAGAGTGGGCCAGTGGCCAAAGCGCTGGCGGGCGCGAGTGGTAAGCTGGCTGATCTCCGCTGGCAAGAGTGGCTGGCGCTGATTCCGCTGATCGCGCTGATCTTCTACCTTGGTATCTTCCCGGCGACGCTGACCGGGCGCACCGAGGCCGCGACGCAGCAGATTGTGACGGCGACGCAGCAGGTGACGCCGCCAGCGATTGGGACGACTGGCGGCTGAGTAGCGCCGAGCGCTATTCTACGAGTTGTTGAGCATGTAGGCAAGAGGCAGCAGACGATGTTAGCACAATCACCGTTTACCTATACGCCGACAGGCGGCGACTGGCTGCGCATTCTGCCGGAACTGATCGTGCTGGCGGCGGTGTTTGCGACGTTGCTGGCCGACCTCGCGCTGCCAGAGGGGCGCAAGGGCTGGCTTGCGGCGGTTGGCGTGGTGGGCGCCATCGTCTCCGGATGCTCACTGGTCTACGTCAACAGCTTGAGTGGCGCCTCGGCCTTCTTCGGCATGATCACCAGCGATGGCGTGGCGCTCTTCGCGGCAGGCGTCATCCTGCTCTCGCTCGGTCTGGCGCTGCTGTTCTCGCCCAGCTATCTGGCGCGGCAGAAGATCGCGCGCGTGGGCGAATATTATGTCCTGTTGCAGTTGAGCGCGCTCGGCATGATGCTGATGGCGGCGGCGAACAACCTGATGACGGTGTTTGTTGGGCTGGAGATGCTCTCGCTCGCGCTCTACATCCTGTGCGCGCTGCCGCAGACCCGGCTGCGCTCGCAGGAGGCGGGCATGAAGTATTTCATCCTCAGCTCGTTCGCCTCGGCCTTCCTGCTCTATGGTATGTCGCTGATCTACGGCGCGACTGGAGCGACCGGCATTCCTGATATTGGGCGATTCCTGGGCGCCCATCAGGCGGCCCTGTCACAGGGCTTCGGGCCGCTGCTCTTCGTCGGGATGTCGCTGATGCTGGTGGGCTTCTGCTTCAAGGTGTCGGCGGTCCCGTTCCAGGCATGGACGCCCGATGTCTATACGGGCGCGCCAACCACGGTGACGGCGTTCATGTCGGTTGGCACAAAGGTGGCGGCGTTTGTGGCGTTGGCGCGCGTCTTCGTCATCGCCTTGCAGACGCAGAACGCGCATTGGGAGCCGGTCATCTGGGCGGTTGCCGTGCTGACGATGATCGTGGGCAATCTGCTCTCGGTGACACAGCGCGATGTGAAGCGCATGCTGGCGTATTCGAGCGTCGCCAACGCGGGCTACCTGCTGGTCGCGATTGCGACCGCCTCGCCCCGTGCGGTGGCCTCGCTGCTCTTCTACCTTGCCGCCTATGCCGTGATGAATATCGGAGCCTTCGGGGTGACGCTGCTGGTGGAGCGCCGCGATGGACGTGGCACGACGCTCGAAGACTTCAACGGGCTGGGACGGCGCAACCCAGCGCTGGCGGCGGCGATGGCCGTCTTCCTGTTCTCGCTGGCAGGTGTGCCACCGACAGCGGGCTTCCTGGCGAAGTATTTCGTCTTCTACGCTGCGATGGTGGGCAATCAGGTCCCGCTGGCGATCATCGGCATCCTGGCGAGTGTGCTGGGCATGTTCTACTATCTGCGCGTCGTCTGGGCGATGTATTTCGTCGAGCCGACGCCTGGCGTCAGGCCCGTTGCGCTGCCTGAGCGTGAGCCTGCGCTGGCAGCCGTCGGCGCCGCGGCGAATGGCGCACGCGAGGAGGCGCCTGAATCACCTGAGATCGAGGCGTCATCACTTGCGGCGCAGGCGATTCCCGTCGAGTCGGTCCTGACGAGCGTGCGCATCCGCACGTCGGCTAGTTCGGCGGCGGCGCTGGTCATTGCGGTAGCGCTGACGCTGCTGATGATCCTGTTCGCCAGTCCGCTCGATGCCTACGCGCAGGCGGCCGCTTCGGCGCTGTTCCACTAGCTGGCGCGTGGACGCGTCGCGCGATACTGACCGCGCCGTGACAGGGGATGACGTATACTGGAGCGACGCCGGATCAGATGACGGGTTCAGGGTGCGCTCAGCGTGAGCAGGCGCTCTGGGGAGTCGGTAGGTTGGCATGGAGGCGAGGGGGCGATTGTGACTGACCAGGTCTTGGTTCAGGAATGGCAGCCGTTCTTCATGACGCTTGCGGGCGCCTCGGCTGCGCTCGCTGGTCTCGTCTTTGTCGCCATGTCGCTGCATCCATGGCCGATCCTCAGTAACCCCCTGATGCGTGCGCGCGCCTTCGCCTCCGCCTTTGGATTTCTGCTTGGGGTCGCGTGGGCGCTCATCATGTTGTTGCCGGCACGCACCGCTCCGGTCGGCAGCTACTTGCTGATCGCCGTGGGGATCGGGGAGAGCAGTGTGCTCGTCTATCGGCAGTTCCAGGTCCGAAATGTTGGCATGAGTGTCGCGCGTGTTGTTGTCGCCGACATCCTCATACCGATTCCTTTCCTCGCGGGAATCATGGGGCTGCTGCTGCCTCGTTCAGAGGCGCCATTTTTGCTGCTTGCCATCACGGCGAGTGTGGCGCTCTTTGTCCTCTTTTTCCAATCATGGACGCTGGTGCTGCATAGCGTTCTTGGCGCAGATGAAGCAGAGCGTGACGAGCCTCTCAGCAGCAGCAATCCGCAAGCTTCCAAAACCTGAAAGGGCATGGCTCTCCCTCCCCAACCCCTCCCCCGCTGTGGCGGGAGAGGGGCGTTCCAGATTCCGGCTCCCCTCGCCCGCAGAGCGAGGGGCCGAGGGTGAGGTCTGGCGCCCGCTGCTAACGGCCGATCCAGATTCTGAATTACTCGCCAGCGCTGGCGGCGCCACCATTGGCGCCTGTGTCGAGGGTGAGCGCTGCGGCGGTCTCTTTGGCGAGCGTGGGGTGGGGGAAGATGCGGCGCGTATAGGCGGCGGCGCCTGCATTACGCCAGATGGTGATGAGGTCGCGTCCCATCGAGAGCGTATCGCGGAAGGCATGAACTTTGCTGCCCGCCTTGAAGTACCAGGTGATGGGAACCTCGCGAATCGAGTATCCGCGCAGTTGAGCCATATAGAGCAGCTCGACATCGAATCCCCAACCGCTGATGGTCTGATGGAAGAACAGGTCGAGCGCGACCTCGCGCCGCAGCCGCTTGAAGCCGCATTGTGTGTCGCGGATACCAGAGACGAGCAGCCGCCGCGCTGCAACGTTGAAGGCGCGGCCCATCAAATGGCGATAGAATGGCTCGCCGATACGCTGCGCGCCGGGAGCCTCACGTGAGCCGATCAGCACGTCAACCTGCGGCGTCTCGACGGGGATGAAGAGCGCGAGTTCCTGCACGGGCATCGAGAAGTCGGCGTCGGCGAGGAATATCCAGGCGCCTTGCGCTGCCAGCGCGCCTGCCCGCACAGCGGCCCCTTTGCCAGCATGGGTGATCTGGATGAGGCGCAGCGCATGCCAGCGGCCCATCCACGCGCGTACCACAGCGGCGGTGGAGTCGTCGCTGCCGTCATCCACAACGATGACCTCGACAAGCATCGGCAGCCGCTGGACGTATTCGTAGAGCCGGGCAAAGCTTTCGGGCAGCCTGCGCGCTTCGTTGTAGGCTGGGATGACAATCGAAAGTTCCGGTCGAGATGCGCTTGCGCTCACCAGCGCCTCGCTTTCGTATTCCCAGACGCCCGACACTGCTCCAAAAGGCGTAGGTCACGCCTCACACTTAGTTGTACGCCGAAAACCGCGCAATGCACACATCCCGCAGAAAAAACGGCCAGTCCAGCCGCCTGCGAGTGGCGTTGTGGTCGCTTACCCGGCGACGATGACATCGCGCTGCGGACGCGCGCGCTCCAGGCGGCCAGCGGCGGCAATCGCTTCGCCGAGCGGGCGCGCGGGACGTGGCGTGTGGGCCAGCCCGCCAGAGACGTGCGGCGCTGGCTCTGGCGCTGGCTCCAGCATGGGTCGTCGCACCGGCTCGCGTAGCGCGTTGGTCAGCACTTCGTCCATCGTGTCTACGGCGATGATGGTGAGCGCCTCCCTGATCTCAGCGGGCAACTCGTCGAGGTCCTTGATGTTGCGGCGCGGGAGGATCAGCGTCAGGATGCCCGCGCGATGCGCCGCGAGCGCCTTTTCCTTGACGCCACCCACCGGCAGCACGCGCCCGCGCAGCGTGATCTCGCCAGTCATGGCGACATCGCGGCGTGTCTCGCGGCTGGTGAGCGCCGAGATCATCGCAATCGCCATCGTCACGCCCGCCGAGGGGCCATCTTTCGGGATGCTGGCGGCTGGCAGATGCACATGGATGTCCACGCGCTCGTAGAAGTCGGGAGCGAGGCCCAGCGCATCGGCGCGTGCGCGGATGTAGGTGAGCGCGGCTTGCGCTGACTCCTTCATGACATCGCCCACGCGCCCGGTCAGCATGATGGCGCCGTGACCAGGCACCGCCATCACCTCGATGGTGGTGAGATCGCCGCCAGCGGCTGTCCAGGCGAGACCCGTGGCGACGCCGACCTCATCGCGCTCCTCAGCCTCTGTGGGGAAGTGTTTCTGCTGGCCCAGATAGGCGGGCACACGCTGCGCCGTGACGTGCGCCTTGTGCCGACGCCCCTCGGCGACGCGGCGCGCCACTCGACGCATCACCGCGCCCAGCTCGCGCTCCAGATTGCGCACACCGGCCTCGTAGGTGTATTCGCGGATGATACGTCGCACGGCGTCGTCGTCAATCTCGATGCGTGTGGAGGAGAGTCCGGCGTCGGTCATCTGGCGGGGGATGAGGAAGCGACGCGCGATGTGCAGCTTCTCCTCCTCTGTATAGCTGGGTAGCTCGATCACCTCCATCCGGTCGCGCAGGGGCGCGGGGATGGTGTCGAGCACATTCGCCGTCATGATGAAGAGCGCCTGCGAGAGGTCGTAGGGAACCTCAAGATAGTGGTCTGAGAAGCTGTTGTTCTGCTCCGGGTCCAGCGCCTCCAGCAGCGCTGCAGCGGGGTCGCCCCGGAAGTCTGAGGCGAGCTTGTCTATCTCGTCGAGGACAAAGACCGGATTGACGACACCTGCCTGCTTCATCGCCTGGATGATGCGCCCTGGCAGCGCGCCGACGTAGGTGCGACGATGGCCGCGAATCTCGGCCTCATCGCGCACGCCGCCCAGCGAGATGCGCACGAATTTGCGGCCCAGCGCCTCGGCGATGCTGCGGCCCAGCGAGGTCTTGCCGACCCCTGGAGGGCCAGCGAGGCAGAGAATCGGCGTGCGGCCCTCTGGCGCCAGTTTGCGCACGGCCATGTATTCAATGATGCGATCTTTGACCTTCTGCAGGCCATAGTGGCGCTCGTCGAGCAGGTCAGAGACGCGGCGCCGGTCGAGGTGGTCCTGGGTGCGGAGGCTCCACGGCAGGGCGGTCAGCCAGTCGAGGTAGCCACGCAGCACGCCGTATTCCGGCGCCATCGAGGGCATCGCTTCGAGGCGCTCTAGCTCGTGCAGCGCCTTCTCAAGCGACTCAGGCGGCATGCCAGCGGCCTCGATCTTCGCGCGCAGCTCTTGCGCATCGCGCACGGCTGGGTCGTGGCCGCTGAGTTCGCGCTGAATCACACGCATCTGCTCGCGCAGGAAGTACTCACGCTGCCCCTGGTCTACCTCCTGTTGCACATCATCCTGAATCTTGCGCTCCATCTCCAGCACGGTCATCTCGCGCTGGAGCAGCACGACGGTGCGGCGCAGGCGGTCGGCGGGATCGAGCGTTTCGAGGATGTCCTGGCGTACCTGGATGGGTGGTTCGAGTTGTGCGACGATGTAGTCGGCCAGCGCGCCGGGGCGGTCAATGTTGAGCGCCTGAATGTAGGCTTCTTCGTTGAGGCGCTGGCTCAGCTTGCTGATCGCCTCGAAGGTGCGCAGGGCAGTGCGGGCGAGCGCCTCGATCTGCGAGGAGCGCGTATCTGGCTCGTCATAGGCCAGACCGCGCACCCGCCCGAACGGCGCTCGCTGTGTCCAGCGCTGAATGCGAAAGCGGCGCACGCCCTGCACCAGCACGCTGGTGGCCCCATCGGGCATCTTCAGTACTCGGCTGATAACGCATTCGGTCCCCATTTCGTAGATATCTTGCGGGACCGGGTCGCTGATATGCTCAGATCGCTGTGCGACGATCAGGATAGTATGGTCCACAGCCATCGCCGCCTCGACCGCCTTGAGGGCAGGCTCACGATCAATGAACAGCGGAGCGACCATGTGCGGGAGGAGGACGGTGTTGCGCACGGGGAGGACGGGCAGGTCGCGTATGAGGCCGCCGAGGGTGTGATCGTCGGCGCCATGACGCGGGTCGTCCAGGCCGATGAAATCGCTTTCCATGCTCGGCGCGATGTGACGCGAGCGACGGCCAGCGCGACGATTACTCTCCATCAACGGTTCCTCCTGGTGGCGTTGTGTCCACCGGAGCGCGCAGCCTGCGTGTCTGCTGCATCGCGTGTAGACGCTGCCTGCTTCGCCGGGCCTCCGCCTGGATGCAGTATATCGCAGGCAGGCAAGCTCTACAAGCGAGATGGCGCGGTGTACGCGCTTCGTATGGATTCACGAGGATTATAACGACTCACCAGCGCCTGCGGGTACACCTGGCGCCAGAAGCCACCAGAAGCGGCCTGGCGCCACTGGAAGCAGACCAGTACAGGCCAGAGCAGGTCGGAGCAGCCTGAAGCGCCCACAAGGAAAAGAAGGAATGGTGGGAGGGGAGGACCAGATGCGAGCTGACTTCGCGCGTATGAGCGCTATGAGCGCCGCCGCATGCGATATGAGATGCGTATGAGATGCGCATGAGATGTGCAGGCTAGCGCTGGGACCTTGTCGTTACTAGCGCGTCCTGAAGATGTATCACGTTGTTCTGCGTCACACAGACAAGTGTACGCAGACTGGCCAGCATATTGCACAGTGACGGCCAGGCGATGCGCAGCGTATGCGACATCTAGCAGGTAAGACCAACGTCTAACGCCGGTAGATGTTATATAGTGTAGTGTGTGCGGTATGTTGCGCCTGGCATAGCGGAAGCGGTGGGGTCTGGTGGAAACTAAAGCCTCCCTCTGGAACATCCTGACTGTGAGCGGCGCCCATGCAAGGGAGCGCTGCGCAGCGACATCGGGCAGCCAAGTGACCATGCCGACACTGATTCACCTGAAGGGGGCGATTTGAGTGGAGAATGAATTTCCACGGTGCCGCAAGTGCGGCGCAGGTGATCTAGTGCCTCTGTCTGACTTTGGAAGTCAGGGCGCTTCGATCCAGTTTAAGGCCTGGGTCTGTACCAACCCAAGCTGCTTGTACAACGTCAAAATCCGAAACGGCGACATCATCATCAACGAGCCTGTGAGCGATGGCTCGATGTATACACATCGCACTCAGCGCTAGCGCAGCCGCGCGTTCACAATCAGTTGTCCTACGACTTTCGTGCGAGGCGCCCTATGAGGGGCTACTGCGCGATGGCTGGGCGGCTGTGTCGTGGGCGCGCGGCGCATCGTTTGTAGCGCTGCACGCGCGAGCTGATTTCAGCAAGGGGAGTGGTTGTGTTCAAGCGGTTACGCGATGGACTTTTCAAACGGCAGGACGCCGATCAGGACGCGCTCGAAACAGCAGAGGAGTCAGCGGAGGAGTCAGACGACGACGAGGCTGCTGCGGTTGACTTGGCGCCTGATGAGTTGGATGCATTGGAAGCGCCAGATGCGCTGGACGAGCAGGCCGCTGACCTCACGACTCCGCCGCCTGCCGAGGCGCCCGCGCCGACCGCCAACCGCTCCGCAACGCCCATGCCATCTGCGCCCGCAGCGCCCGCTGCGCCCGTAGCGCCCATAGCGCCAGTGGATGAGGCGCGCGATGAGCTAGAGACGCCGAACGAGTTCGAGGAGGCCGAGGCGGCTGAAAACGTTGGGCAGCGGCGTGGCTTCTTCAATCCCTTCAAGCTCAGTCTGGGACGTACTCGTCAACTCTTTGGGCGGGTCAATGACTCGCTGGCGCACGAAGAGATTACCGATGACCTGTGGGACGAACTCGAAGAGACGCTGATCAGCAGCGATGTCGGCGTGCAGACGACCGAGCGCATCATGGGCATCTTGCACGAACGCGCCACCGCCGAGCAGATGATGCACGGCGCGGACCTGCGCGCTGCCCTCAAAGAAGAACTGGAACTGTTGCTGGGCGAGCCGGAGCCGCTGATGTTCTCCGACACGTCGCCAATCACGGTGCTGCTCATGGTCGGCGTGAATGGCGTTGGCAAGACGACGAGCATCGCCAAGCTCGCCAATCTGCTGAAGCGGCAGAAGCATCGCGTGATGCTCGCGGCGGGCGATACGTTCCGCGCGGCGGCGGTCGAGCAGCTCAAGACGTGGGGCGAGCGCATCAACGTTCCAGTGATCGCCCACCAGCAGGGGGTTGATCCGAAGTCGGTGGCTGACCCGGCGGCGGTGGTCTTCGATGCGATGCAGGCGGCGCAGGCGCGCGGGACCAACGTGTTGATTGTGGACACAGCAGGGCGACTGCACACCAAGACGAACCTGATGGACGAACTGAAGAAGATCGTCCGGGTCTTGCAGAAGTATGACCCAGAGGCGCCGCACGAGGTGCTGCTGGTGCTCGACGCGACCACTGGGCAGAATGGGCTTGCCCAGGCCAAGCAGTTTGTGCAGGACTCCGGCGTGAGTGGCGTCATCCTGACCAAGCTCGACGGCACGGCGCGCGGCGGCATCGTCTTTGCCATCGCCTCAGAGCTGGGCCTGCCTATCAAATTCATCGGGACTGGTGAGCGTGTCGGCGACCTGGCGCCATTCAATGCGGAGCAGTTCATCAACGCGCTGTTCGAGGAGGACTAGCGTGGTCTGGCGCTGCCTGCCGCGTGACTGCATACCTGTTAGCTGGTTGACGCATGCGCTCAAATGCGCGATGATAACGAGACTTTGCACGCGCGTTCAACGTTTGCCAGAAGTAATGGGTTGAGAATGCGTGGGAGCTAGCCCAAGGGAGCCGACGGGGGTGAATGACGCATGAAGGATGAGTCGCAACCAGCGCTGACAGTGGCGCAGACGAACGGGGCGCATCCTGACACGGTGGCGCGGGCGTTGCCAGATAATCTGGCGGTGAAGTGTCCCAATTGCCGCGAGTTATTGCTGGGCAAAGACTGGGAGAAGAACCTCAAGGTTTGCCAGAAGTGCGGCCATCATTTTCGCCTCTCGGCGCCTGAGCGCATCGCGCTGCTGCTCGATCCCGACTCCTTCAGCGAATTCGCCAGCGACCTGCGCTCCAGTGACCCGCTGGGTTTCGTCGCGCGCTCTGGCTCCTACGCGGATAAGCTGGTGAGCGAGCGCGAGAAGACCGGGCTGAACGACGCGGTGGTCGTCGGCATGGGCAGCATCGAGGGGATACGCCTGGCGCTGGCAGTGATGGATTTCCGTTTCATCGGCGGCAGCATGGGCTCAGTCGTCGGCGAGAAGCTGACGCAGGCTATCGAACGGGCGGCAGCTGAGCGGGCGCCACTCGTGATCGTGTCGGCCTCTGGCGGCGCGCGGCAGCAGGAGGGCACCATCTCGCTGATGCAGATGGCGAAGACCTCCGCTGCGCTGGCGCGGCTGGCCGAAGCGGGCGTGCTCTATGTCTCGCTGCTGACCGACCCAACGACTGCCGGTATCTCGGCGAGCTTTGCGTTCCTGGGTGATGTCATCCTGGCGGAGCCGGGCGCGCTGATTGGATTCGCAGGGCCGCGTGTGATCGAGCAGATGATGCACCAGCGCCTGCCAAAAGACGTCAATACGGCTGAATTTGTGCTGAAACACGGCATGATTGACGGCATTGCGCATCGTCGGGAGGTGCGTGCGACCCTTGCGCGCCTCCTTCGCCTGCATAGCGGTGGTGAGACTCTCGCGGGCGCGTGATCGCTCGTCGTATTGAGGAAGGACTGAGCGATGGCATACGATCTGGATTTCGAGCGGCCGCTCGCAGACATCGAGAAGCGCATCAGCCAGCTTCAGAAGCGCGGCGAGCGTATGCGGCCAGATGAGCGCGCGCAGGTGGCCGAGCTTCAGCAGGAGCTAGCGCGCCGCACCAAGGAGCTGTACGCCGCGCTGACGCCCTGGCAG
The DNA here is from genome assembly GCA_025936795.1 of Ktedonobacterales bacterium. Classification (GTDB taxonomy): domain Bacteria; phylum Chloroflexota; class Ktedonobacteria; order Ktedonobacterales; family JADMIN01; genus JAKAIY01. The sequence continues at coordinate 26,774 of JAICSR010000002.1, forward strand.
CGCGTGCAGGTCGCGCGATTCCGCGACCGTCCCTATACTAACGACTACATCAAGCGCATGTGCGATGAATATTTTGAGCTGCGCGGTGATCGTCGTTTCGCTGATGACCGAGCGATTCAGGGCGGGGTGGCGAGCATCGGCGGCCAGACGGTTGTGCTGATGGGCCACCAGAAGGGCCGCGACCTCAAGGAGCGCGAGGAATGCAACTTTGGCATGGCGCATCCGGAGGGCTATCGCAAGGCGCTGCGGTTGTTCCGCTATGCCGAGCGCTTCCACCTGCCTGTCATCACGTTGATTGACACCACGGGCGCCTATCCGGGCCTGGGCGATGAGGAGCGTGGCATCTCGCAGGCCATCGCCGAGAATCTGCTGGTGATGGCGGGACTGCGTACACCGATTATCTGCATCGTGATTGGCGAGGGTGGCAGCGGCGGCGCGTTGGGCATCGGTGTTGGCGATAAGGTGCTGATGCTGGAGAACGCCGTCTACACCGTCGCGGCGCCCGAAGCGGCGGCCTCGATCATCTGGCGCGACAACGCCTTTGCTCCCGATGCCGCCCAGGCGATGAAGATTACCGCGCCGGAACTGCTGGAGCTTGGCGTGGTGGATAGCATCATCCCGGAGCCAGTGGGCGGCGCGCATCGCGACTATCAGGCGGCGGCGGAGAGTGTGAAGGCGGCGATCCTGCGCGAACTGGCGGATCTGAAGCGCCTCTCGACCGATGCGCTGCTCGATCATCGCTATCAGCGCTTCCGCGTGATCGGCCTGCAAGGCATCACCGAGGTGGTTGGCGCAGCGCAGAAGTAGCGTGTACTTGGTCGCCATCATCTGAGTGGGCGATCCCGCTACTCCTGGCGCCTGGCGGCGTGATCGGTCGGCAGTGGCGGGCCGCTGCGCCATGGTGTGCGGCGGACGAATGGGGTCAGCAGCGCGAGCGCGACGACCAGCAGCCCCAGGCCGAGCGGTCCCCAACTATAGCCATCGAGTAGCGCAAGGAACAATGCGCCTGCTATGGTTACGAATCCAACGGCGAGGAGCGGCGCGCTCTGGCGAATCGTCTCACCGTAGATCGAGCGGCGCTGCCACGTCAGCGCGGGCGCAGGCAGCCAGCCTGTGCCGATGCAGACGCCCTGCGCCAGCAGCGCCAGCCCTGCGCCAAGCATCAGCGCCAATCCCCAGGCGGCGCCACTGGCGATCACCTCCGCCGCGTAGCCGCCGATGGCGCAGGCAATGAGCAACGCGGCCAGCGACCACATCAGCCGATTCGCCAAGCGCGCGGGCCGCTCGATGGTCGGCGCCGACCCCGCATGCGTGAGCGGACGCTGCGGATCGGTGGAGCGCGCTGTGCGACCAGCGGGAACTCGCAGTGTGAGCGCCGCTCCGCCGATGGCCGCGACAAACGCCAGCAACGGCAAGAGATGCGCCAGCCAGCCTGTGCCGACGCCGACCGCCAGCCACAGCAGCGGCAACGTGAGCAGCACACAGAGCAGTCCAAGGCAGCCGAGCAGCGTTTCGCGAGTGAAGCGAGCCGGCGGGGCCAGGTCTGTGTTGTCGTCTGTGGGTTGGCCTTCCTGGCTCATGGGTGTGCGCTCATCTCCTGTTGGTGTGGTTCCGGCGCCGCTCGATGATTCCGTGCGATGCGCTCTGCATCCAGATCATCTGCGGGGCATGCGAGCCGTTGTCTATGATACACCACTAGCCTCGCGGGCGGTGTGACGCTAGCGCTGCGCGCCAGGGGCGTAGCGCGGGTCGCTGCGCTGGCGCTCACGATTCTCCTCATTCTTGGCGACATAGGCGCGATAGACTTCCTCAGCGGAGAAGCCCTGGTCGAGCGCCAACTGGACCAGGAAGTGCAGGATGTCGGCTGTCTCCATCAGCCGCTGCTCGCGGTTGGCGTCGAGCGACTGCGGATTTTTCCACGGCTTCCAATTGAGTTCGTTGTCGAGTTCGCAGCACTCGTGGACGATGGAGCGGGTCCAGGTCGTGCAGCGCTCCAGCGGCGGCCAGCTATAGAAGCCATCTGGGCGCGTCTCGTGATAGTACTCAGCCAGCTCCGCCTGTCGCCGAAAGATGTCGTCAAGCTGGTCCTGGGGTCGCGGGTTGTCTACCATAGGGTTGCTGTCGCTCCTCTGCGCCGCTTCTGGCGCGCGGTGGAAATTCTGATAGCGAAACAGGTAGCAAAAATGGAGTATGCGCGCTGCTCCCAAATGGTGTATCGTATACACGCCAGAGACAACGGCGTCATGCCTGATTGGTTCTGATTGCTTCGCATCGCACGCTGTAACCCGCTCTCGTACCACCTGTAGGTAGAGTATCGCGCGTGGACGACCGGCGATCAAACGTCGTCCACCAGTCGCCACTTTTGGCGCGCGGCGCGGTTGCTCTCTTTCGGGAGAGAACGGGGGACAGACGCATGATGCTCCGGAGGGAGCCAGTGCAGCAGAATACCCCGGCGCAGACCGATGTCGCGCCTGCGGCTCCGGGTCTTCGCACGCTCTACGAGGCGACACTGCCGAGTGTCTTCCGCTACATTTACAGTAAGGTTGGCAACCGCGAAGAGGCGGAAGACCTGACCTCACAAGTCTACCTGAAGGCGCTGCGTGGGCTGGACGAAACCCGCGACGCCAATGCCGCTCAGGCATGGTTGTTTCAGGTCGCGCGCACGACCATCGCGGACTACTGGCGCGGATTCTACCGCCTGCGCACTGGTTCGCTCGATGACCTGCTAGCGGCAGGATGGGACAGCCCGACTATCACAGGCGAACCTGCGACCGATCAGGGCGCGGCCACGCGCGCGGCGCAGATTCTCAGCCAATTGCCTGAGCGCTATCGCGAAGTGCTGAGCTATCGGTTTCTGCTGAACTTGTCGTTGAAAGAGACGGCGGCGCGGATGAATCTGACCGAAGCGAACGTCAAGGTGTTACAGTTTCGGGCGCTGAAAAAGGCCAGCCTGGTCGTTGAGCAGGATACAGTCGGCGGAGAGTCGTGATGAGTCGTGTTGTGCGGCGATTCGGGGCGAGTGGCGCGCAGTCTGCTCGCCGGAGACGGGTGCGGAGTACCAGGCGAAGATGACATCAGATGATCAGCGTCCGCCTGAGAACAACGCACACCTGGAAGGCGATGACGCGGTGAGCGAGTTGGAGAGCGCGGAGCAGTACGTGCGAGCGCACGAACTGATCGAGAGCCTGCGCGCCGAGCGGCGCCCTGTGCGTGACGCAGGCTCCGAAGACGACGCTCGCCTGAGCGCGACCGCCGCGTTGCTGCATGCCGCCTCGCCGGAGAGCGAGAGCGGGGCGGTGGATCCCATCTTTGCGGCGCGCCTCTTTGCCCGTCTCGAAGCCGAGCAGGCGCGCCTGTCGGGCGAGTCAGCCCCCGCAGAGACGCCGACCGTAGCCGCGCTGACGACTCCAGCCGAAGCGGCGCCGCCAACCGAGGTGACCGAAACGACGAGTGGGCAGCCGCCACGGCCCAGGCGCGTGGGCGTCTCGCGGCGTGGGGTGCTGCTGGGTGGTCTGGGCGCAGCCGCAGCCGCCTTCGCTGGCGCTGGCGTGACCGCCGCGCTCGAACAGTCGGGCAAACAGCCACCTGCGACGCCACCAACCAGCGCGCTCGTGCCAGAGGGAGCGGGGATTTGGGTCGCGGTCGCCGCGCTCGACGCTGTGCCGAAGGGCGCCGTCAAGCGATTTGAGGCGGGCGCGGTCATCGGCTATCTGCAACATACCGCGAGCGGGTTTGTCGCGCTCTCTGGCGTCTGCACGCACATGGCCTGCCTGCTCCAGTGGAATAGCGGCGAGCAGACGTTTGATTGCCCTTGCCATGGCGGGCGCTTCCTGACGAGTGGCAAGGCGGCTCCAGGCGCCCTCTATCCCTATCCACCGCTGCCTGCAATTCAGACGAAGGTGGAGGCTGAGCAGGTCTGGGTCTACGTCACAGGTGGCGCAGTCAACGATCAGTTTCCACCGAGCGAGGCGACCTCAACGACGCGGAACTATGGCGCGACTGGCCCGCTGGATGTGAAGTGACGATGACGTGGCGGCGCGGCGATACAATCGAGGTGGGCGCGCTTCTGTGGCAGGCTGTGTGAGCCTCGCAATGCGCGCGCCTTCAGGAGATGGCAGCATGAGCGCCACGCGCGAGAACCTGAGCCAGGCGGAAGGCGCGGCTGATGGCGCGGCTGATGGCGGCGACGTGGCCATGCGCTCGCGACGGGCCAGGGCGTCTGTGCGCTGGCTGGCCGTGCTGGTAGCGCTGGTGGTGGTGGCTGTGCTGGCGCTAGGATCGCTGGCGGATGCGCTAGGCGCCACATCGCCGCAGCAGACGACGCAGGGCGCGCTGACGCAGCAGGTAGGACGCTCCACTGTTTCGCTGACGATCATCATGGCGCCACAGGCCGCGAACCAGACGGAGGCGCTCGAAGCGCAGGTGGTGGATGCGTCGGGCGACGCGGTGGGCGGGGCGCGCGTGCAGTGCGCGCTGAGCATGCCGACGATGGCGATGGCGCTGCCGCCCATCACCGCGACGCCGATGGAGCAGCCGGGGCGCTATCGTTGCGCCGCTCAGGCGCTGACGTCGGGGGCATGGAGTCTGGCGCTGACGCTCACGTTGCCTTCAGGCGAAACCGATCACGCGACGTTTGACTTTGTCGTCGCGTGATCGGTCTCCGTTCGAAGCCGCGAAGCGCCGTGACTAGATGCCTAGCTCCCAGCGCGCGTCCTCAGTCATGCGCTCTGGCGTCCACATCGGCTCGAAGGTCAGGTCAACCTCGCACGATTCGACGCCGGGCGTCTCGGTGACGCGGCCCTGCACCTCGGCCATCACCTCAGGGGCGACGGGGCAGCCGATAGCCGTCAGGGTCATGACAATATTGACCTTGCCGCCCTCGATCCGAATCTGGTAGATCAGTCCGAGGTCTACGACGTTGACGGGAATCTCAGGGTCATAGCACTGGCGTAGCGCTTCGAGCACCGCCTCGCCATCTACGGGTGAGTCGCCAACTTTCTCGACTTGCTCAGGAGTCTGGATACTTTGCACCGTCTGGTCCATCTTGGGTATCGCCTTCATCATGCTAGCTCTGCCGCCTGTCCAGACGACGGAGCTTGGGAGTATTTCAGGTGTCATCTACACTATACCTGTCGCTCAGGCTGATGGTCAAAGACGCCATGGCAGGGCGCGAGGGTACGCTGGTAAACGAGTGTTGAAGCGAGCGAGACGAAGGGGCATGGAGTGATGGCGAGCTGCCGAGGTGTGCGTGGGGCGACCACCGCCAGCGCAAATGAGCGCGAGGCGATTCTGGAGGCGACGCGCGAGTTGTTGCAGCGGCTGGTGACGCGCAATCAGCTTGCCGCTGAGGATATCGCCGCAGCCTTTTTCACGGTCAGTGATGATCTGAATGCCGAATATCCGGCGCTGGCGGCGCGTCAGTTGGGGTGGACGGAGACGGCGCTGATGTGCGCGCGCGAGATTCCCGTACCATCCACGAGCGTGCAGCGCTGCATTCGCGTGCTGATGCTCGTCAACACCGAGAAACGCTCCAGCGAGATCGTGCATGTCTATCTCCGGGAGGCGGTCGCGCTGCGCCCCACGCGCGCGGACATCTCGGTCGAAGCGGGGCCGTCGCCGACGGATGAAGTGGCTGCGCAGCCGGGCGAGGAGTGACGGGCGGCGATGGCCAATCCGGCTGTGTTCTTGCGGCCCCTGCGGACAGACGTGTACTATAACGCTTACCTCCGTCGCGGCGGAAGGCTTCCGCGCGCCGACAGACGCGCCGTGTTGGCCAGACGTGGGACGAGTGGGCGCATTTGGTGAGCGACGGGGATATGTAGTGAGTAATGCGCATGTCTGGCGTGCGGCTCTGGGCCGATTGCAACGTGAAGTGACGGGGGCGCAGCTCAATACCTGGCTGCGTGGCGCGCAGCTTGTCACCGTCGGCGGCGGCGTGGCGACCGTGCATGTGCGCTCGACCTTCGAGCGCGAGCTGATTGAGTCGCGCTATCACGATCTGATCGAGCGTGCGCTGAGTGACGTGATCGGCGCTCCTGTGCGGCTCACCATCGCCACGGCGCCGGGCGGCGCGTTGAGCGACCGCACGCACGCTGCGCGCGCATCTGGCGGCGCACGCGCTGAGACCCCGCAGCCGACCTACGCCCGACCACTCTTCCTGCTGGCGGATGAAGCGGCTGAGGCCGACAACTTGAGCGATGTTCCACTGAGCGCGGCAGAGACGCCGTCGAGCGGACATACGCACGGCGAGGCGCTGCGGTCGCCGATGCAGCGCATCCCTGAGTCGCCGGTCATCGCGATGAGCGCGAGCGACGCTTCACGAGACGCCGAGCGCGCACGCTCGCAAGAAGCATGGCATCTCGCGCGCGGAAGCGTGACCACAGGCGCTCGACAAACGACCAATGGAGAGAGCGGTTCATCGCCATACATCAACGCCGCGCCGTCTGCGCTACCATCGAGACGGCGTGATGGCGTCGAAGGCGACGCCAATCGAGCGCAGCTTCCTCCTGGTGGTCCCTCCGCGCGGCGGAACGTGGCAGGCGAGATGACGAGCATGAATGATGAGACGCGCAGACGCGACGACGATGCGAACGAGCCTGAGCCTGATGAGGGCGCTGGCCAGCGGCCATTTCCCTTTGGCGCGCCGCGCTCTGACCGTGACGCGAGCGACGCGACCAATGGCGTCGCGCCGCTGACCCCGCCGCGCCTGAATCAGCGCTACACCTTCTCCACATTCATCGTCGGCAGTGGCAACCAACTCGCCCACGCCGCCTCGCAGGCGGTCGCCGACGCGCCCGGCTACGCCTACAATCCGCTCTTCCTCTACGGCGGCGTGGGCCTGGGCAAGACGCATCTGCTGCATGCGATTGGCCACACCGCCATCGAGCGCAATCTGACGGTGCTCTACGTCTCGTCTGAGACGTTTACGAACGAGATCGTCAACGCAATCCTCTATCGCAAGACCGAGGAGTTTCGCGCCAAATATCGCTCAGTGGATCTGCTGCTGGTGGATGATATTCAGTTCATCGCGGGCAAAGACTCGACCGAGGAAGAGTTCTTCCACACATTCAATAGCCTGTATGAGTCGAATCGGCAGATCGTCATCTGTAGCGACCGGCCACCAAAGGCGATTGTCAGCCTGGAGGAGCGCCTGCGCTCGCGCTTCGAGTGGGGGCTGATCGCCGACATTCAGCCGCCAGACCTGGAGACGCGCATCGCGATTCTGCGCGCCAAGGCCGAGCTGATCGGACACCGCACGCCTGACGACATCATCCTGTATGTCGCCAATCGCGTGCAGAGTAACATCCGTGAACTGGAGGGCAGCCTCAATCGCGTGCTAGCCTTCGCGGAACTGCAAGGGCTGCCGATGACGATTGAGACGGCGAAGGCGGCGATGGCGAGCCTGGCGACCGACACGCGCCAGCGGCGGGTCAGCATTGAAGACGTGCTCAACGCCGTGGCGGAGTATTATCGTATCCAGGTGGAAGATCTGAAGGGCAAGCAGCGCGACAAGCATATCGTCATGCCTCGGCATGTGGCGATGTATCTGATGCGCCAGGAGACCGACGCCTCGCTGCTGGAGATTGGCCAGGCGCTGGGCGGGCGCGACCACAGCACGGTGCTGCATGCCTGCGAAAAAATCACGCGCGAGGTGAATGAGAATACCTCGTTGCGCAAGGAAGTGCTGGCCATCCGGCAACAGTTGTTAGGATAACGCGCGGCATGGGTCAACCAGCCTCTCTCGCCGATTACTCGGCGTATCTGCTCGATCTCGACGGCGTGGTCTATCGCGGCGAGTTGCTGCTGCCGGGCGCGCGCGAGCTGGTGGAGTGGATCGACGGTACGGGCCGCAAGGTCGCGTTTGTCTCGAATAATTCATTCGCGACGGTCGAGGAAGTGACCGAGAAGCTGGCCCGCCTGGGGGCGCCATCGCCGCAGGGGCGCGTGGTGACGGCGGGCTGGGCCACCATCAGCGTGATTGCGCAGCGCTTCCCAGGCGGGCGTGTCTTCCCGCTGACTGGCCCTTCGATGGTAACGATGGTGCGCGCCGCTGGGCTGCGCCCCGTCTGGTTGGAGGCTGAGGACGGCCCGACGCCTGACGCGGTGCTGATTGGCCTCGACCGCACGCTGACCTACGAGCGGCTGGCCCGCGCGCTGGATGCAGCGCTGGCGGGCGCGACGCTCTTCGCCGTCAATCGTGATCCGCGGCTGCCAGTCGAGCAGGGCTTCAGACCGGGGACAGGCGCCGTGGTGGCCGCCGTCGAGGCCGCCGCTGGCAGGCAGGCGGAGATGATCGGCAAACCGGCGCCGGGTATCCTGCTCCAGTCGTTGCAGTTGCTCGGCGCGCAGTCGACGCAGACACTGATGGTGGGCGATGGCCTCGATCTCGATATCGTGGCAGGACATGCGGCTGGTGTGGCGACGGCGCTCATGCTGAGCGGGCTTACCTCAGCGGACGAGGCGGCGCGGGCCACAGGCGTCCGCAAGCCGGACTATATCTTCGACGATCTGGCCGGGTTGCTGGCGGCGACACGGAAAGCGCAGGTCCAGTGAGTTTCTCTGTGTGCCTGCTGAGATGGAAGCGCTGGCTGGCCCTGAACTTGCAGGCAGCACGGTTGATGAGCTTGCCAATGCGACACACCTATGTTACACTCGCTGTGGTGTGCGCTCTGGCGCATTCGCGTCTGTGACAGCCTGCATGGCATGTGGGTAGTTTCCGCGATGACCGGGATCCCCAGACGAGCGATGCTGCGGGCGCGTCGGCTCTCGTTCCCCCACTGAACGTTCGCACTCGTTCTCTCCAGAAGTATCGGTGGTGTGGTGAGCGCTTTCGCGTTGCGTCTATCGCCCGGCCCTGCCTCAACGCAGTGCAGCGTCGTCTAGCTTGATCGAGGTACTCAGGAGGGCAAAGGCACTCGTGAACAGCAGCATGTGGTGGCTGGTCATCCCCATTGGGGCTAGCATCATCGCCGTCATCGCCGCCGCGCTACTGGCGCGATGGGTGACTTCTCAGGATACTGGCACCCCCGAAATGCGCAAGGTGTCAGACGCGATATTTACGGGCGCACAGGCTTTCCTGAATCGCCAGTATCGTACGATTTCGCTGCTGGCGTTGGTTGGCGCCATCATCATTGGCGTGGTGCTGGGGTTGCTGACGCAGCTCACCAGCGTCGGCGCCGCTGGCGTTAATGTGCCGCTCGTTGACGCTCCGTTCGGCGTTGGCCTGCGCACTGCGGTCTCGTTCCTGATCGGCGCCTTCTGCTCCGGCATCTCTGGCTACATCGGCATGCAGGTCGCTGTGCGGTCGAACATCCGCACGGCGAGCGCCGCGCGTCGTGGCCTGGGCGATGCGCTGATGGTGTCGCTACGTGGCGGCGCCGTGTCCGGCTTCCTGGTGATCTCGCTGAGCCTGCTCGGCGTAACGTTGCTCTACCTCGTCTTCGCGCTCTTCTCAGGCGCGAAAGGCGCGACCATTGCCCCGACTGACATCGTCGGCTTCGGGTTTGGCGCCAGCTTCGTCGCGCTCTTCGCGCAGCTTGGCGGCGGCATCTACACCAAGGCTGCCGACGTAGGCGCTGACCTGGTCGGCAAAGTTGAGGCGGGCATCCCGGAAGACGATCCACGCAACCCGGCGGTGATCGCCGATTTGGTGGGCGACAATGTGGGCGACTGCGCAGGTCGTGGCGCTGACATCTTCGAGTCCACCGCCGCTGAGAATATCGGCGCGATGATCCTGGGCGCCGCTGTGGCGGTCACGTTGGCGGGTGGTGTTGCTGCGAATGCGCGCGCAGAGTGGGTGATGGTCCCGCTGGTCGTCGTTGGCCTGGGCATTCTCTGCTCGCTGCTCGGCCTGGCGATGGTGCGCAAGAGCGCTGTGAAGGAGCCGAGTCAGGCGGGTGGCCGTGACCCTGGCGAGATTGCGATGGGCCAGCTCAATGTCGGGTTCTATACGACAGCGGCGCTCTCCGCGATCTGCATCGTCGGCGCGTCGTACTTCATGCTCGGCCCTGTGACCAGCTATTGGTGGGCGTTTGGCATTGCGGGCCTGGTCGGCATCGCAAATAGCATCGCTTTTGTGTTCATCACGCAGTACTACACGGCTGGCACCTTCCGTCCGGTGCGTGAGATCGCTGAGGCGGCGCGTACTGGCCCCGCGACGGTCATCATCCAGGGTATCGCCATCGGCTACGAGAATACGGCTGTGCCGGTGCTGGCGATCAGCGCCTCGCTGGGGCTGTCCTATTACCTCGGCACGCTGACTGGCCTCGGCTCACATGGCGTCGTCAGCACGGGTGGTATCTATGCCACGGCGGTCGCGACGATGGGCATGCTGATGAGCGCGGGCTACATCCTGGCGATGGACACCTTCGGTCCGATCACCGACAACGCTGGCGGCATCGTGGAGATGAGCAATGCGCCTGAGAGCGTGCGCGACATCACCGACGCGCTCGACGGCGTGGGCAACACGACGAAGGCGCTGACGAAGGGCTACGGCATCGCCTCAGCCGCGCTGGCGGCGTTCCTGCTCTTCAGCGCCTATCTCGACATCATCTATGCCTACCGTATTGATGTGCAGAAAGCTCCGCCTGCAATCGCGGCGCTGGCCTATTCGGTGAATCTGGCGAATCCGCCCGCATTCATCGCGGCGCTGATCGGCGCGATGCTGATCTTCCTCTTCAGTTCGTTCGCCATCCGCGCTGTTGGCTCTGCCGCGCAGTCCATGATTCAGGAGGTTCGCCGTCAGTTCAAGGCGGAGCCGAAGATCATGACGGGCGAGGTGACGCCGGACTACGCGAAGTGCGTTGACATCAGCGCCTCGGCGGCGCTACGCCAGATGATCGTGCCGGGTGTGCTGGTCGTCGCCACGCCGATTGTGATTGGCATGGTGCTGGGGCCGGAGCCAGCGGCGGCGCTGCTGATGGTCGGCACAATTGGCGGCATCCTGATGGCGCTCTTCATGAACAACGGTGGCGGCGCCTGGGACAACGCCAAGAAGTACATCGAGGCGGGCTATCTGAAGGATGAGAACGGCAAGCCGCTGGGCAAGCACACGCCAGCGCACGATGCGAGCATCGTGGGCGACACGGTTGGCGATCCGTTCAAGGATACGGCTGGCCCCTCGCTGCATGTCGTCATCAAGCTGCTCAGCACGATCACGTTGGTGATGGCGCCACTCTTCCTGGCGCTGCACCCGTAGTCCGCGCACGACGCCGCTAGCGCTCCTGAGGCTAGCCTGGCGCCTGACCGCACGACACAATACACTGGCCTGTTGTAGACTGCTACAGCAGGCCAGTGGTGTGTCTGCGGCTCTGGCGTATTGCGCGTCGGTGAAGCAAGTCGAGCGAATCGAGCGGATAGGCGAACTATGCTGAGGCGAGGTTTCGCGCTGTGTCTGCTGCTCTGCCTGGCGCTGGCGGGCTGCGGCGTGACGACAGCAGGTGGGGCAAGCAGCGTCACAGGCGGCGGCGCTTCGGCGCCTGCGCCGCAGCCGACCAGCGCAGCGACGGCCACATGCGCGGCTGGCGGTGGCTGTGGCGCGACGGCGACAAGCGGAGCGATGGGCGTGCAGCTATTTGTTGAGCCTGCCGCCGGTGAGACGCCGATCTTGCATGCGATTGAGGCCGCGCAGACATCGGTGTGGGTCGAGGTCTATCTACTGACCGACGCCAATGTCATCCATGCGCTGGAGGACGCCGCTCAGCGGGGCGTGGATGTGCGCGTGCTGCTGGAGCCAAATCCCTATGGCAGTGGCGCGACCAGTCCGGCGCAGACGCTGCAAGAGTTGCAGGCGGCAGGTGTGCAGGCCAAAGGCGCTGATCCCGCGTTCCACTACACGCACGAGAAGGCGCTCATCATAGATGGCGCGACGCTGTTCATCCTGACAGCCAACCTCACCAAGTCTGGCCTGGGTGGCACATCCTACGCCGCGAATCGCGAGTATGGCGTGATTGACACCACTGCGGCGGATGTGGCGGAGGCGACGAGCATCTTCCAGGCTGACTGGCAGCGCACGATGCCGACGCTCACAGATCCGAACCTGATCGTCAGTCCAGTGAATGCGCGGGCGCGGCTGGAAGCCTTCATCGCGGGCGCGCATGCGACACTGCTGGTCGAGGATGAGGAAATGCTTGATACGCAATCGGAGGATGCGTTGATCGCAGCGGCGCAACGCGGGGTGAATGTCGAGGTGATCTTACCGGCGCCCGCTGGCTCGTCATCGAGCGCGGATTCAGATGTGACACGGCTGCTACACGGCGGCGCGCATGTGCGCTACATTGCGATTGTCTACATGCACGCGAAGATGTTGCTGGCCGATGATCAGCTTGCCTTTGTCGGGTCGGAGAACTTCTCGGCGACCTCGCTGGATGACAACCGCGAGCTTGGCATCATGATTGCCGACCCAGCAGTGCTTGCGACGTTGAATCAGACGTTTCAGCAGGATTGGTCGAGCGCGCAGGCGGCGTGAGGTGATCGGCGCCGCCTACGCGCGGCGCTGAGAGAGGAGACACGGCAATGACGCTTGAGATCGCGCAGTACACGGTGCAACCTGAGAAGGCCGAGGCGTTCCGCACGGCGATGCTGACCGGCGGCATGCCAATCATCCGGCAAGCGGTGGGCTGCCGCTCGGCCACGCTGCGCCAGCAGATCGAGAATCCGCAGGTCTTCATCCTGACGATCGAGTGGGAAACGTTGGAACATCATACCGTGATGTTTCGCGGCAGCCCAAGCTTCGCTGAGTACCGCAGCAAGATCGCCGGGCTGTATGACGGCGCTATCGCGGTCGCGCACTATCAGCAGGTGAACGAGTAGTCCTGCGCCCGTCGCCGATGATGCCGTGTTGCGGCACGGAGGCGCCAGCGGAGAGTCCGTCGAGCAGGGCAATCCGACCCCAGGCAGCCGCAGCCGCGCGCCTATGATGGGTCGTTGAAAATGTGTAGATCACTTGGCGACCCATTGCGCGCGGGCCAAGATCGCTGACCAGACGATGGCTATGCCCATGAGCGCCAAGCCCCAGAGACTTGCCCACAGCTCTAAGGGACGTTCTTCAAGCGCCCCATACTGGGTGATAGGGAGGCTGGCCTGACCCAGTAGCATCACTGCGTCAAATGTGACGACGCTAGCAATGCTCCCAACCAGCAAAACGAGCGTTGGTCTGACGGCACGGCGCGCCTGGCGTGTGGCGACACAATGGGCCACAAATGTCACAAGCGCCAGCAATCCAAGCGCGACGAAGGGCGTCATCATTCGTATCGTGACTGAACCGAGGTTTGAGAAATAGCCCTCTCGGGTGGGACAGGAGTCTAAGCAGGTGAGGGCCGCGACGATGGTCGCCATCAGGAACCCTGCGCCTGCGCCTGCTAGTCCGGCGCAGATAGCAAGAACCCGCGAGGCAGGCAGCAGGAACCAGACGGCCCTCCGCATGAAACCTCCTGAAAACAGTCAGA
>JAICSR010000186.1 GCA_025936795.1 Ktedonobacterales bacterium
GGCGACGCTGGCGCTCTGGGATACGGAGTACTGATGGCCGGGCTGCTGAGGAGCAGTCGTGCGGGCGCTACAGTCTATTCGCCGACGTTTGGCGAATGCGCGTCCTGACGAGTGTTTTCCAATGTATATCCAATGATTTTGATGTACAACAAGGATGTCAAGCCCGCATCCCGGCGCCGATAGGCCGATAGTCAGTGGGGCTGGGGCGCGGTTGGCCGAGATGTTTTGTGCGAGCGATCAGGATAGACCAGGATAGAAGATGCACATTCTGATTGTCGAAGATGAGCAGCGGCTGGCGCGGCTCATCAAGCGCGTGCTGACCGAAGAGCGCCATGTCGCCGACGCCGCCTACGATGGCGCCGAGGGCTTGCAGTTGGCGCTGACCGGCTCATTTGACCTCATCATCCTCGACCTAATGCTGCCAGAGTACGACGGGCTGGAGATCTGTCGCCGCATGCGCGCCCAGCGCATCGAGACGCCCGTGCTGATGCTGACGGCGCGTGGCGCGGTGGAAGACCGCGTGACAGGCCTGCGCGCGGGCGCCGATGACTACCTCGTCAAGCCCTTCGCGATGGCCGAGCTGCTGGCGCGGGTCGAGGCGCTGCTGCGGCGTGGGCGCGCGCTCACCGAGATGACCCAGCTCAAGGTTGGCGATCTGGCGCTGGACCTCACCCGCCACGAGGCGCGTCGTGGCGAGCGCGTGATCGAACTGACGGCGAAAGAGTTCGCCCTGCTGGAGTATCTGATGCGCCATCCCGGGCAGGCGCTCACCCGCACGCAGATTCTCGATCACGTCTGGCGCTACGACGCCGACGCCATCTCGAATGTCGTGGACATCTACATCCACTACCTGCGCGACAAGATTGATCGCGGCTTCCAGCATCCGCTCATCAAGACCATTCGTGGGGTGGGCTACAGGATCGCGGCGTGATGATGAACCGGCCCAACCAGAACGCCGATGTACGCAAGACGATCAGCGCTCGCCGCATGCAATCGCGGCTGCGCGAGGCCAGCCTGCGCGTGCCGCGCGTGCCACCGCTGCGCCTGCCGCACTGGCTGAGCGCCCCCGGCGATGTGGCCGACCCCTCCACGGCGATGTTCCAGCGCATCCGCCGTTCGATGACGCTGCTCTATACCGCTGTGCTGGTGGTGACGCTGCTGCTGGCGGGGACGGTACTCTATGTCGCCGTGCAACAGACGGTGCGTGTCACGTTCCTTGATCCCGCTCGGCAAATTCTCGCCAGCGAGATTGGGCATCTCGCCGGTGACTGGGTGCAGAACGAGGACGACATACCGCCTGGTAGTACGTCCATCTGCCCATTGTCTGGCCCGGATAGCGGGCGGATCATCTATGCCTGCTTCGACGCGCATGGAGTGTTCAGCCAGGCATCTTTCGACGCAGCGAACAGCGCTCCGGACTCGTTCAATGATTCTTCACTGGCGCGCAGCGCATTGCGCGATCCGTCAGGATGTGCGCGCGACGTATTGAATGGCGGTGTGTATGGCGATTTCTTGCGCGAGGCCTGCGTCGTGCATGACCCTGCGAGCGGCCAGACGCTCGGCGTCATTCAGGCTGGCGAGCAGATCGGTCATACGCTGGAGCAACTGCATGCGCTGTTAGTCTTGATGCTGATCGTCGGCGCCTTCACCGTCATCATCTCGGCGCTGGGCGGCTTTCTGCTCTCGGCGCGTTCGCTGGCCCCCGCGCGGCTGGCCTACGCCCGCCAGCAGCGCTTCATCGGCGATGTCTCGCACGAGCTGCGCACGCCGCTGACCCTCTTGCGCGCCGACGCCGAAATCCTGCTGCGCAGACGCGACAAGCTGCCGCCCGACGATGCGGAACTGCTCGACGACATCGTGGATGAGACGGCGCGCCTCGCTGCGCTGGCCACCAGCCTGCTGACGCTCGCGCGGCTCGATAGCGCCGGGCGTCTGCTCGAACGCGAGACGTTGGACCTGGCGGAGGTCGCGACCAGTGTGGCGCGGCGCACGACGGCCTTCGCTGCCGAGCGTCGGGTGACGGTGCGCGCGACGACTCAGCCAGGGCTGCTCGTCAGCGGTGTACGCGATTTGGTTGACCAGGCGGCGTTGATTCTGGTAGATAATGCCATCAAGTATAATCGGCCCGGCGGCGCGGTCGACGTGCGCGCCGAGCGGCGCGGCGAACGCGTCGCGCTGATCGTGCAGGATACTGGCCCGGGCGTTGCGCTGGAGCATCTGGCGCGCCTGGGCGAGCGCTTCTATCGGCCCGACAAGGCGCGCACGCGGCAGGCGGGCAATGATGGCGGCGCCGGGTTGGGCATCTCCATCGCGCGGGGAGTCGCCGCGCTGCACGACGGGACACTGACCTTCAGCAGCGCGCCGGGCCAGGGTTTGACGGTGACTCTCGAACTGCCCGGCGCCAGAACGCGCCACGAAGCGGCGCCACCAGCGCCAGAAGCGCGGCCAGAAGCGCAGCCAGAAGCGCGGCCAGGGACAACGCCACAGGCGCCCGACGCCGCCCGGCGCTGAACCCGCGCTGAACCTGCGCTGAGGGCGATCCACAGGACTGAGGAGGTAGGGATGACGCCAGAGGTCACGCATCCGTGGGATGTCTCGGTCGAGGAGGCCATCGCGATTCAGCGACGGCTCGCGCCCATCGCGCACGCGGCGCCGCCCATCGCGCTGGACACGCTGCGCCTGGTGGTGGGGGTGGATGTCTCCTATGCTGATCGGGCGCGCGGCGCGGTCGTGGTCTTTCGCTACCCGGAGATGGAGGTGGTGGAGCAGGCGACTGCGACCCGCGAGAACGCCTTCCCCTATGTGCCGGGGCTGCTCTCGTTCCGCGAGGTGCCCGTCGCGCTCGATGCGCTGGCGCGGCTGCGGACGACGCCCGACCTGCTGATCTGCGACGGCCAGGGTTATGCGCACCCGCGCCGCTTTGGCCTGGCCTGCCATCTGGGTCTGGTGACGGGCATCGCCAGCGTCGGCTGCGCAAAGTCGTGGCTGATTGGAGCCTATTCGCAGCCAGGGCCAGAGCAGGGCGAGCGTTCGCCGCTGCTGGCGGATGATGAGATCATCGGCATGGCGCTGCGTTCGCGCCCGCACACGCGCCCGCTCTACATCTCGGCGGGCTATCGTGTGACGCTGGAGCAGGCGGTGGAGGTGACGCTGCGCTGCCTGCGCGGCTACCGTCTGCCCGAGCCGACGCGCGCCGCCGACCATCTGGCCACCATCACCCGTCGCGCCGAAGCGGCTGAAGTGGCTGAAGTAGAGTGAAACAGCGCGGCGACCCTTCCCGCTGATGAGGAAAGGTCGCCGCTGCAAAGGCGCCTAGCGTCTGGGGCGCCACGCTGAGACTACGGCTGAACCGTCTCGGTCTTGCCATTGAGGCCCGTATTGCGTGAGAGCGCCGCATTGAGCGCGTCAGCCGCCTGCGGAGACGCCGACGAGATGATGGTGCTCAGGCGCTCCTGCACCTTCGGAGCTTGCGTCGCAGCCACCTGGCGCGCCTGCTGGCCAAGCTCCATGGCGCGCTGCTGACCCTTCTGCGCCAGATCGCCCGACTGCGCCAGCCACTTGCGCGCGGCCTCGCGGCCCTCTTCGCGGGCCAGCGCCACGCCGACAGCCACACCCAACAGCCCAACCGTCACACCCGCCACGATGCCAATTGCCTGCGCCTTGTTCATGTGTTCTCGCCTTTCACCCGATACTGCTGGCCACTGCGGCCAACGTCATCTACGCCACGACGGACATATACGCTGCGCGCCTACGTCTCGTCGCATCTGCGTCATGCTGATCGTTCGCTGCTCCCAGCGACCTGCGATGGGAGCATCTTCGCTGGTGATGGGCGGCCTCTGGTCCTCGCCGCCGCATCGCCTGCATCGCCTGGATGATTCGCGGGCGCGACATGGCCCGTCCGCGCGCTGCTGGGGGCATCCTGCGCCAGCGCGCGTCTGACCCTCACCGCCATGGTGAGGAGGCTTTCAACCTTCGATTTGCATGTATATATACGAGCGAACAGCGCACGGGGTTAGCTCAGTACGCACGAAGGATGACGCGCCGCTGCGCCTAGCCACCTGCGTAACCACCTGCGTAACCACCTGCGCCTGGCGCTGGCTGCGCATCTGCTGTGCTTTCCGCATAGGGGTCGCGCATGACACGCAGCACTGTTGGCTGCTGTGAGAGGTCTAGTTCACCCTCCACAGCGGCATCGGCTGTCGGCTGGCGTGGCTCGGCGCGACCCGGCGCCAGCCATGAGCCACGCGCCACCGCTGGCTGCGCAGGCGCATGTGCGCGGCTCCAGCGCAGCGCCTCGGCGAACTCCATAGCGCTGCGGAACCGCTCGGGCATGTCACGGCGCAGCGCCACCAGAATCACTTCTTGCAGCGCGGCGGGCGTATCGCGGCGAAAGGCCGTCAGCGGCGGCGCATCCATCATCATGCGTTTCGAGGCCGCCGCCAGCGGAGTATCCGCCTCGAACGGCAACCGCCCTGTCACCAGTTCATAGAGCACGATGCCCAGCGAATACAGGTCCGATGAAGGGCCGCCTGGCTCGCCCAGCACCTGCTCTGGCGAGAGATAATCGGGCGTGCCGATGACCTGGCCCGTCGCCGTCAGCGCGCTCAGATCGCCGCCCATCTGGCGTGCGATGCCAAAATCGGTCAGCTTCGCCAGCAACTCCAGTGGCGAATCGAGCAGCATCACATTCTGCGGCTTCACATCGCGATGCACCACGCCGACCGAGTGCGCCATCGCCAGCGCCGCGCAGAGTTGCTCGCCGAGGCGCCAGACCCAATCGAGCGGCAGTGGCCCGACGCGCCTGAGCAGGTCTTTCAGCGTCACGCCAAAGACATACTCCATTGCCAGATAGGGCGTCGGCTTATCGGGATCCTCGCTCCAATGCGCCTGTGGCCCGACAATCACAGGCAGCGTGAGGCCGTAATCGAGTACGCGCACGATGTTGGGATGCGCGAGTTGCGCCGCCAGCCGCGCCTCGCGGTGGAAGCGCTTGGCGGCCTCCGGCGTGGCGTTGGCGGCGTTCGACCGGAGCGACTTCACCGCGACAATGCGCTGCGTGTGCAGATCGCGGCAACGAAACACCACCGCCGTGCCGCCGACCCCCACTCGCGCCAGCGCGCGATAGCGCTCGGCCATCAGTTTGTTGGCGGCGCGTCCCTCGCTCCCGCTCATACGCGGCAAAGCCCTCCCTGCGGCTGGCGCCCTCTCGCCGCACTCCCGCCGCGACCCCATGCGCGACTCCGTAGCCTGTGTGGCGTCCACGCGTTGGCCCAGGGCGCGACGCCATAGCCGATCATACCACACGTAGCGTGCCAGGGAGCGAGCGGAGCGTGGTGAGACGCGGCGGCGCTACCTGCCCGGTAGCGCCAAGGCCGTCAGCGCGATCATCGCGTAGAACGCGCAGAGTTGCACGCCTTCGAGCCAGGTCGTTTCGCCGTCGAGGTTGACGAGCGCGTAGACAAACACGACCAGACCCACCGTGACCAGCTCCAGTGGCTTGAAGACCAGCGTAAACTGCTGCAATCCCGGCGTGAGCAGCGCGAAGATGAAGCCGACAAAGACGATGGCCGGCGTGACGAAGAGTGGCACCTGCACGCTCGACCCCGCCGCAACGTCCATCGCTGCCTCCATCCGCCTGCCCAGGGCCATCTGCACCGCTTCGAGTAGCTCACCGAAGTTGCAGATGACCGGCAACACGATCAGTCCGAAGGAGAGCGGTGTCAGGGCTGGGCTGGCCACGATCACGCGGTCACTGACAGTGACCAGGGTGGCGCAGACCCCGGCGATGGCGCCAATCGAGACGACCAGCGCCGTCAGCGCTAGCGCGGTCATGCCGACGCTCAGCGGCTTGAGTTCGCCGCCATTCTGCGCCATCTCACGCGCGCGGGCAGCCTTAGCCTCCGCGTCGCGCTTCAACGCGAATTCCTCAGCGGCAGTGAGTTGCTGGTGGGCCGCCTCGGCCGCCTCAGCCTTCTCGACGCCCAGCCGGTCGCCGACATGGAAGTATTCGACCAGCACATAGGCGATGTAGCTGAGGAAGAGAATCGCGCAGACGACCAGGCTGACGGCCTCTTCGGTGTACGAGCCGAGCAGCTCTTTGCCATGGTCGGCGAAGGCGGTCGCCAGCGTGGGCAACGCCAGCCCAACCACCGCCAGGCCAAGCATCGAAGCGAACCCGGAGGCGCGCTCCTGGCTGAAGCGCAGACGCCCATGCCGCCAGGCGCCCGCAAAGGTGGCCAGCCCCAGCGTCAGCAGGATGTTGCTGATGACCGAACCAAGCAGCAGCCCATGCACAATCGCGTAATTCGATGTGGTCAGATCAGGGTGACGCACGACCTGCATCAGCAGCCAGAAGCCGATGGCGATTTCTGGGATGTTGCTCAGGAAGGCGTTCATCAGGCCGGACACGATCTGCGAGCGTCCGCGCGCCAGCACCTCGACCATATCGCTATTGAACTGCGCGAGCGGCAGCAGCGCGAGCAGCGAGACGCCAAACAGCCAGAATATGAGATGGCCGGTCGTCGCGCCGTTCGTGTTATACCAGTACAACACGAACGCGGCGGGCGCGAGCAGCAGCGAAAGATGCCAGAAACGAAACTTCACGGCGCTATCCCCATCTTCCCCAGTACCTAGTTGCTCTAGTTGCTCTATGAGCGCACGCCGACGCATGCAGCCGACACCTATGATACCAGAGGGACGCTATGTCGGCGCTACGCAAAAGAGACGGGAAAAGAGACGGGAAAAGAGACGGGAAAAGAGACGGGAAAAGAGACGGGAAAAGAGAGGGGGAACAGGCGCGCGAGTGGCGCTCAGGACAACGCTTGCCAGAACACGCTACAATGGAGAGCGCCAGGGCCTGACACAAGCCGAGTGTTCGCCTCAGGCGCTTGAGATGGGGCGCGCTCGAAGGGGCAGCATAGCCCTCGAATGGTGGGAGATGGGGGGACCGATGGATCTGTTCAATTCTCTGATGTATCAGAACTCGACGCTCATCGGCGCGATTATCCTGGTGGCGGCGTTGGCCTATATCGGAACGACGGCGATCAGCCCGTCAAATGTGCAGCTACGACGCCTCGTCGGCTACCTCGCGGGCGCCGCGCTGATCCTGATTGGCGCAGGCGGATTCTACTTTGGCGCCTCAAAACAGGTCACACTGATCCTTGCGCACATCTATATCCCCGATTTCTACCGCATCGAATGGATGGTGGTGGGCATCCTTGCGCTGGCCGTCGGCCTGCTGCTGGCGCGCCAGTCGCAGCGCAAGATGTAGCCGCTGGACTCGCCTCCCGGCTGTCATTTTCGCTTGACGGGATAGGAGATAGGCTGCTGCGAAGCCAACTTCCTCCCTGGAAGATGAAAACATGTTTACTATCTGGCTCATAGATCAAATTCTCTCGTATATGTCTCCTTCTGTGTATCAGAACTCGCTGCATACCCTCTGTTTGCGCCTCTCGATCCCTCACCACGGCACTCAACGGGTACAAGGCCCTGCATCAAGCATGTCAATGCTGACAGAGATCTGTATTTCCCTGCTTGTATCACTTGGACGCTGGAATTGAGGAATTTGCTTCGCGCATGCGGTCAACATCCGTGACGTGTATCCGGTA
>JAICSR010000110.1 GCA_025936795.1 Ktedonobacterales bacterium
CGGGCCCGCCCTTCGACGGTCCCGGCGGAGACCGGTAGGCCGACCAGCGCGCCGGCCGGCAAATCGTCGCGTCGGTACGACCCGGCGATGACCTCGCCATCCGACGTGAGTACCCGGGGTGGCGTGAGCGCTTGATACGACCTGAACGCATCCTTGCGCTGACGGATGAGCTGGTCATCCACCTGATGCGTATGTACGACGTCCTGAAGCTCCTGGAGCGTGAGGTAGAAGATGTCTTCCTTCTCATGCAGCACGTGGGCCTGCACGAGGCGCTCGGCTTCTGCCAGCAAGGCCTGCTTGTAGACGAAGTAGCGGCTGACCATGCCGTACTTCGGATACTCCCGATACCCGCTGAAGGTCCGGACCCGGTCGATCATCCACTTGGCCTCCTCGGCCTTCCGCTCGCCGTCCGGCAAGGCTCGCAAGCGCTCCAGTAGCTCCTGTTCCTTCTCCCAGGCCTCCTGCCGCCCTTGCTCGAAGCGCCGCTCGCTGGCGCCTGGCTCGAAGTTCCTGATGTTGCTGAGGATCATGGGCACGAGCGCGGTGGGGCGTTCGCTCCAACGCGGCCTCGTGATGTCGATCTCGCCGACGCAGCGCATGCCGTACTTGTCGAGCCAGGCCTGGATGGCGTCTCGCGCTTCACCCCCGCCCGCGAGCCTGGGCAGTTCGTCCAGGAAGCCCTCGTCCTCGACGCGCTGCAGAAAAGCCACCACGTCCGGATGCGGGCGGATTACATCCGCCACGTCCAGCAGCGCCAGCCCCATCTCCGATGTGACGTTGTGGGGGACGGACTGCGCGAGCGTGTCAGCCGCGTTCTTCTCTCCCAGCCACCTCTGCAAGCGCTCGTTGAGCCACCAGGTGGCCTCCATTCCCGCCATGATCACCTGATGACTCTGCGGATCGAACAAGATCCGCCTCAGTTCCTGGATGTCCGCCAGGATGAAGTCGAGCAGCGCCGATCCAGACTTCGTCTGGATGTCGCGCTTCAACGCGGCGATGGAGGCCTGGCCGCGCCCGATCAACTCGGCGACGATAGCCGGATCGGTCTCGATCGGGGCGGACGCGCCGCCAGCCGGCGCCCCGCCGCTGGGACCCTCGTCCGCGAGCGACGGAATGAAGTCGCCGCGTTCGAGGAGCGTCTGCAGCGCATCCCTGATCAGCGGATCGCCTCTCCCCAGGACCTCCAGGAGGCCTGCGCGGCTCGCTGGCGCAGCCAGGCCCTGGGTGACGTCGACGAACAGCCTCCCACCGGCCTCGTACATGGGTCGGCCTGCGGTCAACTGCCACAGGGAGATCCCCAGGGGCTTCATGGCGTCGGTCATCATCTGCCCATGACCAACGGAGACGTAGACGTGGTTCTCCCCATCGCCGACCATGGGAATGGGGAACAGTGTGGTGATCGGTCGGCTCTGGACGATCTGGAAGCCATCGTCGGCCAGGCACCATTCGATGTCCTGGGGGTGGCCGATGTGCGCTTCGATCCGCCGACCAAGCTGCGCGAGCCGCACGGCCTGCGCATCCGTCAGCGCTGGCTGCTGCTGCCGCTCCGGCTCGATCTCCTGTTCGTGCGTCCCGCCTGCCGGTGAGGCGTGGATGGCAAGCTGCTTGGTGGCAACCACCTTAGCGACGACCTCGCCGTCTCGCACCTTGTAGACATCCGCGTTCACCAAGCCGGAGACCAGAGCCTCGCCGAGGCCAAAGCTGGCCTCCACAGAGGCGACCTTGCGGTTGCCCGTGACGGGGTCAGCCGTAAAAAGGATGCCTGATGCCTGCGGGAAGACCATCCGCTGCACGGCCACAGCCATGTGAACCTTCCGGTGGTCCAGGCCGTTCCGCAGGCGGTAGGTCACTGCCCGCTCAGTGAAGAGCGAGGCCCAGCATCGGCTGACGTGCTGGAGGATCGCCGCAGGCCCCACGACGTTCAGGTAGGTGTCCTGCTGGCCCGCGAAGGAGGCCGTCGGCGAGTCCTCCGCCGTCGCACTGGATCGGACGGCGTAGGCGGCCTGCTCGCCGAGCCGGGCGAGCGCGCGGATAATCGCCGCCACCAGATCGTCGGGTATGGCGATCCCTTCGAGGGTCCGGCGGATCTCCGCAGTGAGCGCGCGGATTGCCTCCCAGTCGTCCAGCGTCAGGCGCGACAGCCGATTGAGTTGATCGTCGAGCGTCGGCGCTTCCGCCATGATCCGCTGGAAGGCGTCCGTCGTCACGCAAAAACCCGCAGGTACGCTGAGGCCTTCGATCCGCGAAAGCTCGCCAAGGTGCGCGCCTTTGCCGCCAACGACCGCGACCTGCGTCTGGTCGATCTCCTGGAAATCCAGGACGTAGCAGCCCATCCGCTCCCTCCCTTGTGCGTTCTCTAAAGCATGTCGCAGCGCCTATCTCACCGGTATCGCTCAGCGACGGTACTCGATCAGCTCTTGGAGACGTACAGCGGGCCTTCTGCACGGGTTTTGTCGTCAGTTTTTGTCGCCACACTGGGTCAAAACGGAGAGAACGGCGCGGCGTACGGACATCCAGAGCGCATCAAAGACACGAAAAAAAGCCGCAATCTCTGCGGCTTTGTGGCGGAAGGGGTGGGATTCGAACCCACGGACCAGGAAACCCCGGTCAGCGGTTTAGCAAACCGCCGCACTAGACCTACTATGCGACCCTTCCAAAAAGGCGCTCGCTGAGCGAACGCCTCGGTGCCAAAGGGGGGACTCGAACCCCCATGCCCTTGCGAGCACAACGCCCTGAACGTTGCGTGTCTACCGATTTCACCACTTTGGCATGCGGCCACTTCCCTCTGTTTGGATGGCGGTGGCACACCACAATACTACGCTATCCCCGTTGAGCTTGTCAAGCAAACCCGGCCTGGCAAATCCACTGCAAACCGCCGCGCACCTGCCAGTGTATCTTCCAGTGGGTCTTGTCAAACGACTTGGGCGCCGCGCCATCCAAATAGCTTGCAAACTGCTTGACAGGCTGCGTGTCATCCCCCACACTAGGCGCAGATTCCCCACTTCTGAGCGCGGTGAGCGCGTCAGAGAACGCTTGTCCCAGCTTACCCGGCTAGTCCCTTGCCCTGTCCCTTGCCATTATCCCTTGTCGCTGTTCCGATTGTCCCCGTGCGGCGCCTCCATCCAGGCGCGGCTATATGGCTTTGTGCCAGTGGCTATCTGCCACTGGTGGGAGGCGCATGATGAGCCAACACGATCCTGCGAATGCTCCGGACCCTGAGCCAGAGCCATCTGCCGCATCGCCCGCGACGCGGGCGCAGCGACCTGGCGAGATGCGCAGCGCTGCCCCTGCGCTCTGCCTCTTCGGTGTGAATCTGCTGCTGGTCGCCCTCCTGGTCAGTAGCTCGCTCTGGCCATCACTATTCCATCTCTCACCGCCGCAGCGGGTTGTCCCTGGCGCGGCGCCCATAGCCACTGCTACCGACGCCATTGGCCCACAACCAACCGATGCGCCGCCTGTCCTGGCCACTGCGCAGGCCACTTCCCAGGCGACCACTCCTGCGACCACTCCTGCGCACGCCAGCGCCACCGCGACGACGCCCGCACAGCAGCCATCGCCGACGACGGCGCCTGCAACGCCGACCACAGCGCCACCAACGCCCATACCAACGTGGCCGTCGACAGGTGGCTAACGGAAGCCAGCGCTGACCACCCCGACGCCGCCAGGTGACGCAGATACCGCTTGCAAACGGTGTTGACGCTCCTGACGCCGTGTGATATGCTCGGAAAGCGTTCGCGCTTGCGATTACCGCTGCGATGGCATGCAAGCGCGACGGACGGGTGGTTAGCTCAGTTGGCAGAGCGCGTCGTTCACACCGACGAGGTCACTGGTTCAAGTCCAGTACCACCCACCATTTTCCGTGACCGAAGTTCAACTGTTGGGCGTAGTGCAGGCAAACAACTGCCTGCTTTTTTTGTTCTCTACGACCGCATGCGACGCTCGTTTCATCGGCACATGATTATCGCCGTGCTGCTGGCCGTGTCGGTCGTCCTGCGCTCTCAGGATGTCGCCTTCGCACGCTACCGCAGGTTATCCCTTGGTGGCAGACGCCGCGCGAACCGAGATGGCAATGGAGTCGCCAATGCCATGCAGGACAATATCCGCGCTGAAGTGGGCCAATACCGCCGCTTCGAGGCCATAGCGCCAGTAGAGATAGCCTGTAGCGACTCCCACGACGCCGTTGAGCAGGATGGCGCGCACGATCAACAGCGGCGTCAGCTTGACGAGCGCCGCCGTGGCTGGCAGATGACCCAGACCGAAAATCACCGCCGCGAGGATGGTGGCGAGCCACAAGGCGCCGAGCGTCGGGTGGCCGTTGGGAAGGCGCCAGACAAAGCCAATCAGCCAGGCGAGCAACGACAGCAGGAACAGGCGCAGCAAAATCTCTTCGTTGACGCCACCGTAGACTGAGGCCAGCAGGCGCTTCCACAGCTTGGGTATGGGGAAGGACTCGCGCATCGCCTGGGGCAGCCTCGGCCAGAACACCGTGATCTCCAGGAGCAGCATGACCGCCGATGAGCCGATCCCCAGCAGCAGGGCAGGCGCAACCATCACCAGCGCCTGAGCCGTCACGTCCTTGCCAGCGAGCAGCCCCTCCAGCAATGGGGCGCCCAGCCCAATACGCGGCGCGATGAGCAATCCCAGAGCGGTCGCCACGCCGAGCAGCACGACGCTCTGCGCGCTCTGGAGCAGCACGAGCACCCAGCGTGGCTGGCGCATGCGCTCCTGCGCCTTGGCGAACGCCTCATGCGTAAGCTCCAGCGTATAGGGCGTGACGCAGGCAATCCCGATGACCGCTGCCGCGAACAAGATGATGAACTCAGGCCAAAAGAAAGCTGGCATGGTATCGCCTTACCTCCGCAGAGAACCAATCACGATGCTTTGCGTCAGCCCGTACATATGCCTATGATACACCTCAGCAACTGCCCGCCAACGTGTCGTCGAGGCGTTTCCGGGATGGATGCGCCATGCGCACCGTTGGCGACGATACTCACGACCAAAGCCTATTCTCCGGTTTGGAGGATAGGCCTGAGAATGACCATTTAGCGACGCTGACCCTGATGCAAAGCGACCCAGCGAGGGGCCGATAGCATGCTCGCACGCGCTGGGACAGCCCCTCGAAGAGTCGAAGTAGAACGGAGGAGGATAGCCATGCCCACGGCGCTTTCCAAAGATGGAACAACCATCGCTTATGACGTGACTGGCTCCGGACCCGCTGTCATCCTCGTAGATGGCGCGCTGGGGGCCCGCTCAACATTCGGAGGTGACTCTGAGCTTGCCAAGCTCCTTGCCCCGGATTTTGCGGTCTATACCTATGATCGCCGTGGCCGGGGCGCCAGCAGCGACACCCAGCCGTTCGCGGTGGCGCGCGAAGTCGAAGACATTGAAGCCCTCATTGATGCGGCTGGCGGCGAAGCGTATCTGTATGGCATATCGTCAGGGGGAGCCTTGGCGCTGGAAGCCGCCATCGGGCTTCCGAACAAGGTCAAGAAGTTGGCAATTTACGAGGCGCCCTACGACTCCAGCCCAGCAGGCATCGCGGCATGGAGAGCGTACTGGACGAAACTACACGAGTTGACTGCGGCAGGTCAGCGAGGCGACGCCGTGGCTCTGTTCATGCAATTCGTCGGCGTACCCGATGACATGATAGCGGGCATGCGGCAATCGCCCATGTGGCCTACGCTCGAAGCGGTGGCGCCGACTCTGCCCTATGACGCGGCTGCGCTAGGGGTTGACCGCACGGTCCCGACTGAGCGAGCGGCTACCGTGACCGCCCAGACGCTCATTATGGATGGCGGCGCAAATCTCGAGATGATGCCCTTCATGCGCGCGAGCGCTGAGGCCCTCACAGCGGCAATCCCACATGCCCAGCATCAAACCCTGGAGGGGCAGCGGCACGACGTAGACGCCAAGGTGATCGCGCCGGTCTTGGCGGCGTTCTTCAAGGCATAGCGGCAGGTTTCGGGTGGCAGTCAACCAGATCGAGGCGTCGAACATTCAGGAGACCAGCACATGACACTGCCACCCGCGACCGTTGACGAGTATATTGGCGCATTCCCAGCGGATGTCCAGGCTATCCTTGAACGAGTGCGGCAGGCAATACGACAAGCGGCGCCTGAAGCAATCGAAACCATCAGCTACAGTATCCCCACCTTCGACCTGTATGGCAAACACCTCGTGTTCTTCGCATGCTGGAAGCGCCATCTCTCCGTGTATCCGCTCCCGGCTGGTGATAGCGCTTTTCAGCAAAAGATAGCGCCCTATAAGCGGGTCAAGAGTACCATCCAGCTTCCCCTAGACAAACCGATTCCGTATGAACTAGTTACCGAACTTGTTACCTTCCTCATGCGTGAAAAGCCAGAAAATCAGCGGAAGAAGGACACATAGACCACCTCGGCGTCTTCCACTGGCGGCTGGCGCATGCACGAGGCCACCGAGGCGCATTGTCTCCCGTGGCGCTTGCAGGCTGGCGCCGAGCGTGCGCAGGCTCTGCGCGGATCGGCTGGGATCGGTGACAGGTCCGCGCGCTGGCCCATGATAGCGCACGTCGACGTGGGACTCTTGGCCTGCGAATCGCGCATCAGCGCGCCATTTGGGCCATACTAAGGGTCATGGTAGGGGTCATCCTACAGGTCACAGCGGTGTTGCCACCTGAGGACCGACCTGTTATGCTGTAGCCGACTGTTTCGTTCCATTACTGGAGAGACGCATCCAGACGACGACTGCTCTGGCGGTCGCGGATCGGGCGTCGCCTGCATGGAAAGCCGCACGCTCCAGGGCGCTTACGCATTCCCAAATGCGGCCCGATAGCGTGGCTGAGAGAGGTGGTATCGCGTGGGGTCTCCGCTGGAGCCAACGAGTTTGACGCTGGGCGCAGCCACAGTTTCGGTTAGCTCACTCTCGGGGCTGATCGGGGTCGCGGCGTTCTTCTTCTTTGCCTTCCTGGCGATCTTCTGGATCGCGCTCGTCTTCTGGACATGGCGCGATGTTCGTTCGCGCACGCAGGATGTCATCCTGCAGGTCACAGCGACCCTGCTCGTCGCCGTCTTCAGCATCGGCGGTCTGTTCATCTACCTGATCGTGCGCCCACGACAGACGCTCGCTGAACTCTATGAGCGACAACTGGAAGAAGAGTCGCTGCTGGCCGAGATGACCGAGCGGCAGACCTGCCCGACCTGCCACTATCGTGTCGAAGGCGACTTCCAGCTCTGTCCCTCCTGCGGCACCAAACTGCGCCGTCCCTGCCCCCGCTGCGACCATCTGCTGGAACTCAAGTGGAATGTCTGCCCCTTCTGCGGCTACGGCGGTGGTTCGATGGAGAGTGGCCGCGCGCCCTCGCGTGCGCCCTCGCGCGTCGAGCGATGACCGTCGCTGCGAGTCCAGCGATGATCTGACATCAGACCTGTTTCGCAGCATTAGCCCATCATCAGCAAGCACAAAGAGTGACGCGGAAGGCGGCTCCCCGCACTGGGGAGAAGCCTTCCGCGTCACTCTTTGCGCTATCTACGTGGGTTGCGCAAACTGTGAAGCACGTGCGAGCGCCTATGTGAAACAGCACGAAACGCTGGGCTGGCGGAAACAAGCGCCATAGCGTATCGTGTAGAGCAATCATGGCGCGCGGCGTCGCGCCGCGCGAGAGAACAATCGCCCAGCGCTGGCCAGCGCAGCGACGCGCCCTGCGGCTCGATCAGGCGGGCGCTGGCGGAGGCTGGCGGAGAATTCGTAGCCGAAGGGACGGCGTCTGGCTCAGCATTTGCGAGAGCATTCCGCCAGAGCGGCAGCACGCTACGCCCAGGCGCCCGGCCAAAACTCCTCACGACGCTAGAGATCACACGCATTCGCGCCGAGAGGAGCGAGAAACGATGCGGCGTGTGGTGTGCTGCGTGGGCGTGCGGCGATCAACACGTTCGACGTGATTTGAAAGGCAGTGAGTGGTCAATGGCGGACGTACGTTTCGAGCATGTGTACAAACGCTACGGGGAGAATCCCCCCGTGATCACCGACCTGAACCTGCATATCGAGGATCACGAATTCCTCGTGCTGGTCGGTCCATCTGGCTGTGGCAAGAGCACTGCGCTGCGCATGATCGCAGGGCTGGAGGAGATCAGCGACGGCACGCTCTATATCGGTGACCGCGCTGTCAACGATGTCGCCCCGAAGGACCGCGACATCGCGATGGTCTTTCAGAACTACGCGCTCTACCCACACATGTCAGTCTTTGACAACATGGCGTTCAGCCTGAAGCTGCGCGGCACGCCCAAAGAAGTGATTGCTACGCGCGTCAATCGCGCCGCCGACATGCTGGGCATCACCGACTACCTGCCGCGCAAGCCCAAGGCGCTCTCTGGCGGCCAACGGCAGCGTGTCGCGCTGGGACGCGCGCTCGTGCGCGAGCCAAAGGTGTTCCTGCTCGACGAGCCGCTCTCCAACCTCGACGCCAAGTTGCGCGTCGCGACACGCACGGAGATTGCCCGGCTGCATCAGACGACCAAAACCACCTTCGTCTACGTCACCCACGACCAGGTGGAGGCGATGACGATGGGCGACCGTATCGCCGTCCTCAACGCGGGCCTCATCCAGCAGCTTGGCTCCCCGCAGGAGCTCTACGATCACCCCTCCAACCTCTTCGTCGCTGGCTTCATCGGCAGCCCGGCGATGGACTTCTTTGATGGCACGGTCAAACGCGCCAGCGAGGGCGCTACCGCAACGATTGGCAGCCGCACGCTGACCCTCGCCGGGCAGAGCGCCGCCGCTGCCTCAAATGCCGCATCCAGCGGTGAGCGCAAGGTCATCATCGGCATCCGCCCCGAAGACTTCCACATCGCCTCCGAGAATGACCCCAATACACTGCTTGGCACAGTGGACGTGGTGGAGCATCTCGGCAACGAGCAGCTCATCTACATGCAATCCGAGGGGATTCACGCCACGGAGCACGCCGAAGTGAAGGGCCTGACGGCGCGCATCGGCCCCGACGTCATCCTGCGCCACGGCGAGAAGGTGGCCGTCGGGTGCGATCCGACGCGCGTCCACTTCTTCGACGCCGAGAGCGGCAAGCGGCTCTAGTCAGGCGCGATGCGTAGACCTCACCCCAACCCCACTCCAGCGAGGAGAGGGGCTTTCGGCTTCCATCGCCCGCTGGGCGGGTGGCCAGGGGCGATGGCTGCCCGCCATTTGGCGCGTCTACATACGCGGGGAGGCGACGGCATGCGCGTGATCAGGCGTGCGCGCAGACGCCACTCGATGCCCAATACGGCGCCCGTGATGTCGCCCGACACGCCGTCTGACGCCACCGACAGCCGACCTCTCGCGGCCCGCATGCGCCGCGCCTATGTCGCGCATGCGCTGGCAGGCTTGCTGCCACAGCGGCGTCACTGGCGGCTCAAACGCGCGCTGGACCTCGCCTTCATCCTGCCGCTGCTCGTCGGCGCCTTGCCGCTGAGCCTTGCCATCGCACTGAGCGTTTGGGTACGATTCCATCAGCGGGCGATCATCACGCAGCGCTGCGCCACGACCGGCGGCGCGGTCTTCACCTTGCGCCAGTTTCGTAGCTTTCGTAGCGCAGGCGGCGCGACCAACACGCCACCTGCTGCGCATGACGGCGCAGGGCTGAGGGGCGCCTGGCTGAGCGCCTCGCGGCTCGCCCGATTGCCCGCGCTGTGGAGTGTCGCCAGGGGGGAGATGAGTCTGATCGGGCCAGCGCCGTGCGCCATCACGGAACTCGCCGAGCGACCCGTCGGCGAGTTGGCGCGCCTCTACGTCGCGCCTGGCGTGGCGCGGCTGCGCCCCGTCGGACGGCTGCGACGGCTGGCCGCCAGCCAGACTGAAGCCGATCTGCGCTATGTCACGCATGGCTCCCTGTGGATGGACTGCGAGCAGCTAGCCGCCGCCGTGTTCATGCCCAGCCGCCAATTTCCGTCGCGCGCATCATCCGCCGAAGCGCTCGACACATCCGATTCAAGCCACTCAGGCCATCAAGAAGGGAAGGCTGCGCTATGATTACCCGCCTCGCGCGTGTCACCATCGTCGTTCGCGATCAGGATGAGGCGCTGGCCTTCTACACCGAGAAGCTGGGATTCGAGACGCGCGCCGATGTGTCATTTGGGCCGGGCGTACGCTGGCTGACGGTGGCGCCGCCGCAGCAGCGCGATCTGGAGATTGTGCTGCTGCAGCCAGACCCCGCCTTCCACGGCGAGCGGCAGGCAGCCGAGATGCTGGCGAGCGTGGGCAAGAATCCTACCTGGGTGCTCTACAGCACCGATTGCCAGGGCGACTATGGCCGCCTGGTGGAGCGCGGCGTCACCTTCAGTTCAGCCCCGACGGAGCAACCCTATGGCCTCGAAGCGGTCTTCCTCGATCTCTACGGCAATAGCTACAGTCTGCTCCAGCCCGCAGAGGCGATGGGCTAAGCATTTCGTCTACACACGCGCGCGTTAGATAGCCATCTAACATCGCTGCGGGTGCGAGGC
Source organism: Ktedonobacterales bacterium (assembly GCA_025936795.1). GTDB lineage: Bacteria > Chloroflexota > Ktedonobacteria > Ktedonobacterales > JADMIN01 > JAKAIY01. The sequence continues at coordinate 10,467 of JAICSR010000110.1, forward strand.
TCTGGCATTCGGGTAGCTCCAGCGCTCGGTGAGACACGCCGCCATGCAGGCGGCGCTATTCGCGCTATGGCGCTTGTAGAGCGACCTCTCTGTGCCTTAGAATAGGTATCATGAAGACTTTACGCGCGGTCCAGGGATACATGTTACGGCGGGCGCCGACGCTCCTCTTCGGCGTGGCGCTCATCATCATCTCCAATCTGATCGCTCTTATCCCACCACTGATCTTGCAGAACGTGATTGACGGGCTGGGGCGCCATGCCGATGTCGGCAGCCTGACACGCTCGGCGCTGCTGATTGTCGGGATCGCGCTGGGAGCGGGCGCATTTCAGTTCTCGTCGCGCTTTGTGGTCAACTCCGTCTCGCGCACTGTCGAGTACGAGATGCGCCGCGACCTGTTTCGCCACTTTCAGCGGCTCGATCTGGCCTACTTCCAGCAGCGCAAGATTGGTGATCTCGTCGCCCGCGCTACCAACGATCTCTCGCAG
>JAICSR010000356.1 GCA_025936795.1 Ktedonobacterales bacterium
CCGGCTGTGGCGCAGGCTCCTCGGCGTCGGCCACGCCCGGCAGCACGCGATTGCAGAGCACACTATCAATTGGGTAGCCGTAGAGCGTCAGGTACGTCTCCGCGCGCAGCGCCTCTTTGATGACCATCTTCTCCGGGTTCACCACCAGCCGATAGCTGCTGATCGTGTTGTCGGTCAGGGTCGCCTTGAGCGCCGCCACCTGCACATTCAGCTTGTCGAGCTGCTCGAAGAGATTGACCCCCGGCAAGAAGCTGCGCAGTAGCGGCTTGGCGGCGTTGAAGGCCATGTTGCGCCAGCCATTGGCGCGGTTGACATACCACAGGAAGGTCTCTGGCATGCTCAGCAGCCGCACCGTCTCGCCTGTCGGCGCTGCATCCACCACCACCACGTCGAAGTTCCCCTCGCGCGCCTGCCGATGGATGTTGAGCAGCGCTACGATCTCATCCATCCCCGGAATCAGCGCCATCTCCTCGGCGGCTACTTCGTTCGCGCCCTGCTTCTTGAGCGTGTTGGTGATGTAGTCCTGCACCTTGCTCCAGCCCTGGCGCATCTCCTCCAGCACATTGATCTCCTGCGCCCAGAGGTTCGCGCTGATTTGCGTCGGCTCGGCGCTGAGTGGGCGGTCGAGCGCGTCGGCCAGGCTATGCGCCAGATCGGTGCTGACGACCAGCGTGCGTTTGCCAAGCTGGGCCGCGCGGGCGGCTGTCGCGGCGGAGAGGGTCGTCTTGCCGACGCCGCCCTTGCCAAGATAGAGGATCAATCGCATCCGAGGGGAACCTTTCCACATGAAGCCACACGAGCACAGGAGCCAGCACGCTCAACGTCTCACGTCAACCGCAACATAAGAATTTACGCAAGCGCCACGCACGGGTTGTACAACGTACCTATCTGGCAAGGCAGCAGCCACACAGCCAAGGGTGCAGACGCTGCGCTTGACGTGCGCGACTTGCTGTATCTAACGATTGCCTACGTCTCCACGCGCGGCAATCTGGCGAAGCTGCCCGGTGTGCGCTGTGCGTGCGCCTCGGCGCGCTGGCGCGAGTGGCGCGCTCTACCTCCGCCACTCGCCTGCTGCCATCTCTCCCACCGCCCGCTAGCCCAAACAGGCCTGTGCATATCCCTGTGGATAACTTCGTGGATAACTCGGCGCGATTCGTGGAAAGGCGTGGATAAGCCGGTGATGTAGACGGCTTCGGCGCTGCGGCGTCGCGGCAAGGGCGAAAACAAGCCTGCTCGGCGCGACGACCGCGCGTCGCCGCCGACTGAGTTATCCACATATCCACCGGTGGTGGACAGCCGGTGGACAGCGCCACGTTGCGAAATGCGGATGGCTCAGGTACCCTCAGACATGCCGCTTCGTTTGTTTTCCTGTGGTTGTCCTGGCGCCCTTCGCAGTGGTCGTATCACTCACGGTGAGCGCGGATGCGTGCGGATGCGCGACCCATGAAAACAGCGCCCGGCGCGTGTTATACTGCTAGAATAGACGTTCTAGCGCGCACGCCCACGGGCGGCGACACGCAGGCGACCCCAGCCTGCGTACCCTGGAGCGTCTGGCGGGTTCTGGAGGATTGTGGCGATGGCGATGCCGACGGAGAAGCTGCTGCCGCAGAATGTCGAGGCGGAAGCTGGCGTGCTGGGCAGTCTGCTGATTGACCCCGACGCGATGGCGCAGATCGCGGACTTCCTGCGGCCCGAAGATTTCTACCGCGAGGCGCACCGCGTCATCTATCAGGCCATCTCTGACCTCTATGAGACCCGCACCCCCGCCGACCTCATCACGCTAACCGATGAGTTGCAGCGGCGGGGCAAGCTCGACGAGGTGGGCGGCGCGAGCTACGTCAGCTCGCTCGCCAACCAGGTGCCGACCAGCGCGAATATCGAGAGCTACGCGCATATCGTCGAGCGCACGGCCATCCTGCGGCGGTTGATCCATGCCGCCGGGCAGATCGCGGGCGTCGCCTACAATGAGCCAGACGCCAATGTCGCGCTCGATCAGGCCGAGAAGCTGATCTTCAACGTCTCGCAGCGCATCTCGCACGCCGAGTTCGAGCACATCCGCGAAACGCTGCTGGCCTACCTCGACAAGCTGGGCCAGCTCCACGCGCGCAAGGGCGACATCGTGGGCGTGGCGACGGGCTTCTCCGACCTCGACAAGATGACCGGCGGCCTCCAGCGCTCCGATTTGATCATCCTCGCAGCGCGGCCAGCAGTCGGAAAAACAGCTCTCTCGCTTTCGATTGCGCACAACGCTTCGCTGCGCTACAAGCACGGCATCGCCATCTTCAGCCTGGAGATGAGCGCCGAGCAACTGATCGCACGCTTCCTCTCGATGGACGCCGGGGTTGACCAGCAAAAGCTCCGCACCGGCTTCATTGATGACGACGAGTGGGAGCGCATCAGCCAATCGGTCGGCAATCTCTCCGAGGCCAACATCTACATTGACGACACGCCTGGCATTACCCTGATGGAGATGCGCAGCAAGGCGCGGCGGCTGATGATGGAGCGCGGCTTCGACCTCATCATCGTGGACTACCTCCAACTGATGCAGGGAACCGTCAACGCCAGTGGCCGCAGCAACGAGAACCGCGTGCAGGAAATCTCTGCCATCAGTCGGGGATTGAAAGAGCTAGCCCGCGAGCTGGATGTGCCAGTGCTGGCGCTCTCGCAGCTCTCGCGCGCCGTCGAGAGCCGCACCGACAAGAAGCCGCAGCTCAGCGACCTGCGCGAGTCGGGCTGCATTGCGGGCGACACGCCGGTGTATCTGCCCGACGAGGGTGTCTATCAGCCGATCAGGTCGCTCGTTGGCCGCGCAGGTGTTCGCGTGCTGGCGCTCAATACGGCGACGTGGAAGCTGGAGCCAGCGGCCGTCACCAATGCGTTTGCCACGGGACGCAAGCCCGTTTTCCGGCTGACCACGCGCCTTGGCCGCAGCGTCCGGGCGACGGCAAATCACAAGTTCCTGACCATCGCTGGCTGGCGCCGACTCGATGAGCTTGCCAGCGGCGTGCGCATCGCCGTGCCGCGCACACTGCCCGGCCCGACTGAGGCGACGATGAGCGACGAGGAACTTGCGCTGCTTGGGCATCTGATCGGCGATGGGTGTACACTCCCACGCCACATCATCCAATATACGACCCGCGAGATTGATCTGGCGGAGACGGTGCGCGACCTGGCCAGCGCGGTCTTCGGGGATGCCGTCTCACCGCGCATCTCGCAGGAGCGCGGATGGTATCAGGTCTACCTCACCGCAAGCGAGCGGCTGACCCACAACAAGCGCAATCCCATCGCGGCATGGCTCGATGAGCTTGGCGTCTTCGGCCTGCGGTCATATGAGAAGCGCGTGCCAGCGAAGGTGTTTGCCCAGCCAGCCGCTGGCATCGCCCGCTTCCTGCGCCATCTCTGGGCAACCGATGGATGTATCAACTTTGCTCAGGGTATTGCGCATTATCCGACGATTTACTATGCGTCAAGCAGCGCAGCCCTCGCCTGTGATGTGCAATCTCTACTGCTGCGGCTGGGCATCAACGCGACGATTTCTCGCCATGCCCAGCCCGGAGACGGACGAGATCAGTTCCACGTCGTTGTGAGCGGAGCCGCCGAGATGCGTCATTTCCTGTTGGCTATCGGGGCGGCAGGGGCGCATAGGAGCCAGCACCGTGACCTGATCCTGAATTATCTGGATGGGCGAAAGGCAAAGACGGCCAGAGATGTCATTCCTCGCGAGGTCTGGCCACTATTGCAATCGTCAGCAACCACCTCGGAGCCAGTCGCTGCGGGGGGAGTTCTCGCCACTTCAGCGTGGCCGTCGTCCATTCGCGCCATTATCGGTCAGAATCTGAGCCGCGAACGCGCTGCGTTGGTGGCTACTCGCATCGACTCGGCGCATCTCGCGCAGCTGGCGCAGAGCGACACGTACTGGGATGAAATCCTCTCCATCGAGCCAGATGGCGAGGAGGATGTCTACGATTTGACGGTGGAGGGCCAGCACAACTTCACGGCGGGGGACATAACTTTACATAATAGCATAGAGCAGGACGCCGATATTGTGATGTTCATCTATCGCGATGACGTGTACAACCCGGAGAGCGAGCGCAAGAACATCGCGGACGTCATCATCGCCAAGCATCGCAATGGGCCGGTTGGCATGGTCAGCCTCTACTTCCAGCCTGCCCAGACCCGCTATCGTGACCTCGAACTGCGTCAGGTCGAGCCGGACTATTGATTGGAGGGGACCCCATGCCACCAGCGTTCGCCGGGTTTCCTCCCGGTCCGAATCCGTATACGCCACTGCCCGACGCCTTCTTCACCTCGGCGCTGCCGGAGATCGAAGACGTCAACGAGG
>JAICSR010000534.1 GCA_025936795.1 Ktedonobacterales bacterium
CGCCATCCACTGTGACGGGCGCGCGGCTTACTCGGCGCTGCGGACTCCTACCGCTCATAGAGATCTGTAACGCCCTTGCGTATACCTTGCATGCAGACGCCTGAGTCTGCATTCGGTGGGGAGCGAGCGAGGCGGGCAGATTATGTCGTCGCATACCTATCGCATCATGACGCTTGTGGGGCTTGGGGCGCTGGCCTTCGTCGTCACTGCGGTCATGGGTGGCCTCTGGACACTGCTTCTGACCATCAATCTCGCGACGAGCCCTGCTATTCCGTGGGCGGTCGTGGTGATGGCGGCGATTCTCTGGGCGCTCTGGCGCTACCTTGGCGGCCACTGGCCTCCGCGCAGCTCCTCGACGCAGCGCAGCCGATTGCTGCGGGCGCAGCCGCTCTCCGGAGCGGCCTTTGGCTGGGCGCTGGTGGCTGGCCTGCTCTCCATTGTGGCGCTGGCTGGCCTGTGGATTGTCCTGTTCCAGATCGCGCGCCTACCCGCGCGGGCGCTCCTCGACTATTCCCGCTACCCACTCGTGAGCGTTGTCCTGGCGCTTGTGATGGCCTCGCTTGTCAACGCGGTCGCCGAGGAGGCCATGTTTCGCGGCTATTTTCAGGGCGCCCTAGAGCGCCAGGTGGGTGGATTGGCCGCTATTCTCATCACCACGCTGGTAATGGCGCCTGAGCATGCGCTGACGCAGGGCTTCGTCTGGCCTACACTGCTCTTCTACTTCGCTACCGACCTGATGCTAGGCGCGACTGCTTACCTCACTCAGTCTATTCTGCCGGGCATCGCTATCCATTTCGTTGGATTGCTGGTCTTCTTCACCCTCGTCTGGCCCGGCGACGCGCTCCGCCAGCTTTTTGGCTCATCGGACACGACGCTGTGGTTCTGGATTCACAGCGCGCAGGTGGTCATCTTCGCCGCTCTCGCATGCCTCGCATATGCGCGGCTCGCCCGGAGAACGAAGGCGCTGAGAGCGTCCGCGTCGGCGCTCAGCTAGGCTCAGGCTTGCCCGCGCCAGCCACCGTGGTACAATTGTCCCGCGACGCAATCTCGTTTTCAAGGGCGCCGGGTCTACCATGTCAACTCCTGCACGCCGCCAATACCTCGACATCAAGGCGCGCTATCCAGATGCGCTGCTGGCCTATAACATCGGCGATTTCTACGAGTTCTTCGACCATGACGCCGAGACCGCCGCGCGCGAGCTGCATCTGACCCTCACGGCGCGCTCGTTTGGGCCGGGCGAACTGGTTCCGCTGGCGGGTGTGCCAACGCATGCCATCGAGGTCTATGCCGCGCGACTGGTGGCGCGCGGCTACCGCGTCGCCATCTGCGATCAGGTCAGCCCGCCGGGACGCGGGCTGGTGCGGCGCGAGGTAACGCGCGTGCTGACGCCAGGCACGGTGGTCGAGCCGGGGATGCTGGCCCCTGCGCGCGAGACGTATCTCGCCGCCGTCGCCGTCGGGCGGCGCGACCCCGCCACCGGCCTGCCGCGATCCATCGGGCTGGCCTGGGCTGACGCCAGCGTCGGCGCGTTCGCCTGCGTCCAGTGGTCGGCTGATGACCTGCCGCAGGCGCTCCAGGCGGAGTTGGCGCGCCTGTCGCCAGCGGAGGTGCTTATCTCCAGCAGCCTCGCGCGCGACGACACGCCAGAGGCCGCCTGGCTGCGTCCCTACAGTCTCAGCCCCTGCCCAGAGGATGCCTTCGAGCCGGAGAGCGCGCGCATCCGCCTGTGCCGCCACTTCGGCGTCGCCACTCTGGCGGCGTATGGCTGCGAGCGGCTGCCACTTGCCACGGCGGCGGCGGGCGCGATTGTCCAGTACATCGCCCGAGTCAATGCGCCACTGCTGGCGCTGCTCAGCGACCTGCGCGCCTACGATACACATGGCTATGTCGAGATGGACGCTCGCGCCTGGCGTGCGCTGGAGGTGGTCGAATCGGGGCGCGCCGAAGTCTCGGCCAGCCAACCTGGCGCAACGCTGCTGGCCACGCTCGACGCCACACGCACGCCGATGGGCGCGCGACTGCTGCGGCGCACACTGTTGCATCCCCTGCTCGACCGCGCGGCGCTGGAGGCGCGGCTCGACGCCATCGCCGAGATGGTGGAGCGCATCAGCCTGCGCCAGCGGCTCGGCGCGCTGCTCGATGGCCTCGGTGATCTCGAGCGGCTGGCGGCGCGCATCGCCCAGGGAGCCGCTGTGCCGCGCGAACTGCTCGCGCTGGCGAGTGGGCTGGGACGAGCGCCCGCCGTCAGCGAGGCGCTA
>JAICSR010000530.1 GCA_025936795.1 Ktedonobacterales bacterium
CTGACGCCAGAGACACAGGCGGCCGTCTCGGCGTGCGTGGCGCAGGCGGCGGCCAGCATCGGTCTGCGCGATGGGCCAGTGCATGCGGAACTGCGCGTGAACGAGCAGGGGCCGTGGATGGTGGAGATCGCGGGGCGCAGCATCGGTGGCCTCTGTTCGACCGTGCTGGAGTTTGGCTCTGGCATGCGGCTTGAGGAACTGCTGCTGCGGCATGCGCTGGGGCTGGAGGCGCCGAGCTTCGACCGCACGGGCCAGGCGGCAGGCGTGATGATGATTCCAATCCCCAGGCGCGGCATCCTGCATAAGATCGAGGGGGCGGAGGACGCCTGCGACACGCCGCATGTCACTGGCGTCGAGATTACCGCGCGGCTCCATACGCCGATCATCCCGCTGCCAGAGGGGTCGAGCTACCTCGGCTTCATCTTCGCCCGCGCCGCCGACGCCGCCACGGTTGAGGCCGCCATCCGCGCCGCGCACGCCAAGCTGCGCTTCGACATCCGCCCGATGCTGCCCGTGCTGAGTTAGCGTCGCTCGTCACGAGGTCAAGTATCCACCGTGAACGATGGGCAAGATGATACTGCCCTCTGGCCCGCACCCGCTAAAGCGCAGGGCATCGGGCTGGCGCGCAACACTACGACAAGCCGCCGCCCCGCCGACACTCTGATGGATGCTGCGCGCGTTCCAGGAGCTGGCGACCTCGCAGGCGCCATACGGGCTGACGGGCGATTCGACGAGGAAGAAATACGTCGCGCCGCTGTCCACATTGGTGGAGTCTGCGCGGAGGACGACCGCTCGGCAGCGGGACGCCGCCTGAGTGAAGCAGTCTGCGGCGCGCTGGGCCTCGTCGGTGGAGGTGGTCAGCCCGGCCACACCGAAGGTAAGGACACCGCAGCTTGCCGCCCGCTCGGCCCAATACGTGGCGCGCCATCCTTCGAGATTGAACAGTACGCAGGCAATCACGATCACCAACAGCGCACTACCGATCAGCAGCGCGCGACGACGCAGGCGCATAGATTCCCTCCGTGTTCACTGGCTGAATCGCCCTCACCTGTCCCACGGCGCGCCCTGCGTTGAGGGCAGCGTCACGGGTCCCAATGTTCCGCAGTTTGGCACCATCAGGCGATCCGCCGCCAGCGCGACCCCTCCGCAGGTAGCTGTCTCAGTGCGGTTGGGCATCGAGATCAGCCCATAGCGCGTGACTGAGAGGACGATCTGGCAGGCGCCGAACGGGCCGAGCGGCGGCTGGACGAGTAACGTATAGGCCACCCCGGTGTCCACGCCCATCACCGAGGCGCTCAGGGTCGCCGCCTGGCAGTGGGCTTCGGCGTGGGCGAAGCAGGCTTCGGCGCGCTGGGCGTCGGAAGTCGCAGTGGTGAGCCTGCCAGCGGCGTAGGTGAGCGCGCCGCACGCCTGGGCCTGCGACTCGACATAGCCCGTGCGCCACTGCTGAAGATGGCCCCCAAAGAACACCAGCGCGATCAGCGCAACCTCCACCACGAGCGCGAAGGCGCCCAGAGTGATGACGCGACGATGGCGCAGCATAGGTGGCTCCCTTTAGATACGACCTCCACCGATTCGCGGTTTCTCCGACTATGACGGCAGCGAGCTGCTGCTGGTTCCCGTCGCCACGCGCTCATGCGCCCGGCGCATGGTACAGTACGTGTGGCGCGCCCGCTCGCATGGCTGGCGTGCGCGGCGCGCGGGAGACGAACGAGTGTGGGCTGGAGGCTGCGACGATGTTGCATGAGCAGCAAGCGATAGAGCGGGCGGGTCTGCCGCGCACACACGCCTCGCTGGCGGCGGACCTGCGGGCGCTGGGCGTCGAGCCGGGGATGACGCTGCTGATGCATTCGTCGCTGAGCGCGCTGGGCTGGGTGAGTGGCGGACCAGTCGCAGTCATCCAGGCGTTATTAGACACGCTGACTCCAGACGGAACGCTGGTGACGCCCGCCTTCACTGGCGACAATTCCGATCCGGCGGCGTGGCGCAATCCGCCTGTGCCAGCGGAGTGGGTCCCGATCATTCGCGATTCGATGCCCGCTTTCGACCCACGCATCACTCCGACCCGCATGATGGGGCGCATCGCGGAGCTATTTCGCCAGTGGCCCGGCGCGCTGCGCAGCGAGCATCCGCAGTCGTCGTTTGCGGCGTGGGGGCGCCATGCCGAGCAGATCATCCACGACCAGCCGCTGGAGGGCAGCCTGGGCGACGCATCGCCACTGGCGCGCATCTATGCGCTCGGTGGCTGGGTCTTGCTGCTGGGCGTTGGCTTCGGCAACAACACATCCTTTCACCTTGGCGAATATCGCGCCAGGACGAGTGACTGGACGACGA
>JAICSR010000464.1 GCA_025936795.1 Ktedonobacterales bacterium
TCCGGCCGGTGGCATCGACTGTGACCGTCCCAAGCGCAGGATTGACCGCTTTGCCGCAGTTGGGCCCATTGGTCCAACCGCCGTCCTGCCACTGCGCGTCGCAATATTTAATCGTATAGGTGTCTCCGGGGTACCAGTGTTCGCCGCTCACCGTGAGCGTCATCCCGGGCGTTACGAGCGTGCGGTCCACCTGAAACGTGGGTGGAACCGCGGGCATGAGGCCCAGATCTTCCGATGCTTCAAGTGCGCCGAAGCGCGGGCCACTGCCCTTCACTAGCACCTGACTCTGCGTGTGCCAGGGCCAGTCCGCAGCAATCGGATAGCTCACCTGGAAAGCGCCTCGGTTATCGGCGGTCGCGTGGACCGTTTCGCCGTACGAGATGCGATGCGAGGACATGTCTGTGCTCGTCAGCATGACGGTTACTGCCGCATGTGGCTCCCAGCCTGAGCCGGTGACGACGATCGACGAGCCAACCACCACCCCTTGCTCACCCACACTCAGGGATGTGGTGGGCGCGGCGAGATACCGGAAGGCTACCGGTGCGCTGACCTCACCATCATTGGCGGCCAGGACGAAGAAGGCGGTGGAGCCAGGGTCGCCAAAGCGATACTCGGTATTGGGGTACGTGCTCATATCGACACAAAAGAACGTGGGCGCATTGAGTATTCCCAGCCTGACGGTTCCATCAGGTGCGACCACTCCCTGTGCAAAGGTGGGCATCAGCGTGTAGAACGTGCCCGTTTTCGGCGCACGTCCGTCGACGTGCAGTGTCACGTGCGCGCCGGGACGCCACCCGCTGGCGGTAACCGTCACATCAGTGCCAACGGGCCCCTCACTACGGTCGAGGTGACTCGCCGGGCGCGTGGGGGCATGCTCTTCGGCCTGCTTCCCGCAGTAGGGTACCCCTGAGGCGTAGGCCGTGGTTGGTGGCTGGCCGAAGAGCCACGCGACCGAGAGCACCGAGAGCACCGAGAGCACCGAGAGCAGAGTGAGTATCGTCCCAATGGAGGCCTGAAGCCTCGTGGGATGAACAGTCGCGGGCCGGGACTGATAAGCGCTCATCGATAACTCCGTCGTTATGGCCGATCCATCGGTCCCCTCAGCGAGCATGCATACAATACTAGTAAACGTGCAGGAATACGGCGCGATAACGTCGTACCCGCTCCTCGCGGATTCGAGGCGCTCGTCAACGACAACGACTCACGCAAAGTCGGTTTCACAGGCTACGCGCGCCTACTTGATGACGTTCGCGAAGTTGCGCCACTGGACATATCCGAGCGCCTCCGCGAGTTCGCGGGCGCTCCAATACGCGCCTCGTCATCGCTCTCATGGCGGATTGCGTCGAATGGCGCCACGTACTCCAGCGCCTGCGGGTCAGTCCCATCGCCCATGCCGTCTACCCTCGCCTCGCGCTAGAAACGCACACCACACCGTCAGCGCATGATAGCTATTCGCAGATACAACACTGCCCGCCGCACGCGACGGCGACTGCTACCCCGCATGGAGACGCGCTTTGACGAATGGGGCGCCGTGTGCGAAGGTGGGATGAATCGGGGGTTATGGTAAGGTAGCTGGGCATGCCGATGGGTATGCAGCCGAGCGCTTAGCGTCCAATGCGCCGCCTTCTGCCGCGACTCCGCTCTCTACGCATTCACGCGGATTTCACGCGGAGGTAGCGCTATCGTGCTTGTCCAGGTCAGTCAATCAGCAGAGCCGCTTGTCATTTCCTCAGAACTTCAGCCAGAACAGCAGGGGAACCAGACGCCACTCTCACGCCGTGAGTTGCTCGGCCTCAACGTCTTGTGGTTCGCGCTGAATTTCGTCTTCGCCGCGCTGCTGCCGATCGTCATCCCCGCCCAGATTCTGCTCTACATCTCGCCCGGCGCGACTGGCAATGGCCAGCAAGCGCTCTTTCTCGGCTTGCTGGCGGCGCTGGGCGCGGTGACGGCGGTGATCGTGCAGCCGACGGTCGGCGCGCTCTCCGACCGTACCTCGACCCGCCTCGGCAAGCGTCGCCCATACATCCTCGGTGGGGCCATTGTGATGCTGGCGGGGTTGGCGCTGCTGGCCTTCACGCACCTGATCGCGCTCTTCATCCTGGGAATGTTCTTCGTCGTCGTGGCGAACACGACCAGCGGCACAGCGTATCAGGGGCTTATCCCTGATCGCGTGCCGAACGCACAGCGTGGCGCAGCTTCAGGCTACATGGGCCTGATGACGATTCTCGGCACAGTTGGCAGCCTGGCGGTCGCCTCGCTGCTGCTCTCGCAGGCGGGCGCGACAGGGCAAGCCATTCACACGCTCGCGGCGGGCATCGCGCGGGGCGCATCGCTCTTCTACAGCATCGGCGCGGGCCTGGTCGTTGTTGCGGCGGTCGTTACGCTGGTGGCCGTGCGCGAGACGCCCTATCCGGTCATCGCGCGCCATGCCGCGCACACGCGCCGCAGGCAGCGCCTCTCCCGGCTCTGGATCGAGCCGTGGCGCAACGCCAACTTCACCTGGGTCTTCCTGACACGCGCCTTCGTCGTGCTGGGCCTGGCGCTCTTCACCACCTACATCGCCTACTACTTCGCCCAGGTCGCGCACGTCGCCAATTTCGTGCAGGCGACCGCGATCAACGCCGTGCTGGCGCTGGGTGGCGCCGTCCTCAGCACGCTGGTCGTAGGCATCCTCTCCGATCGCGTGAAGCGGCGTGCGCCGATCGTCTGCGTCGCGGGCAGCTTCATGGCGCTGACAGCGCTGGCCTTCGTGATCGCGCCAGGGCGCATCCCGCTCTGGCCGCTCGGCATCGTCTTTGGCCTCGGCTACGGCGCCTACATGAGCGTGGACCTTGCGCTGGCGGTGGACGCGCTACCCTCGCAACATGACGCAGGCAAAGACCTGGGACTCTGGAGCATGGCCGCAACGCTACCTGCCGTGGTGGCGCCCGTGCTGGGCAGCGCGGTCATCTTCCTGGCCGACCTCGCAGGCCA
>JAICSR010000172.1 GCA_025936795.1 Ktedonobacterales bacterium
ACGCTCAATTGTCGCGCGCCCTCCTCCTTGCTCCCCTCGCCCTCTGGGCGAGGGGCCGGGGGTGAGGGGGCGCGCCACGCCAATGATGCTCGCAGTATATCGCGCCGCGCGGTTGCGAGTCGCGCTAGCGCTCGCTCTGCCCCGCCAGCAGCGCCACCGTCGTCTCGACCAGCTCACCCAGCGGCGCCAGCGGAACCCACTCATCAACGGTGTGCTCGTCCATCACGCCTGTGGAAACGGTGAAGACGCGCGCGTGGGTGCGCAGGGCGCTGGCGTCGCTGCCGATGAAGCTGGTCATCGTGCGCCAGGTCACGCCACGCGCCTCCATCGCCGCGCGCCAGGCCAGCAGCAGCGGCTCATCGTCGGCCACCACATAGCTGTCGCAGTGTGGATCGAATGTCACCTGCGCCGCGCCGCCCAGCGCCTGCGCCGCCTCGGTGAAGCTGCGCGCGACCAGCGCCATCAGCGCCTCACGCTCGGCTGGCCCCGCCAGCGTGCGAATCTCACCCAACGCACGCAGTTTGCGCGGCACAGCATTGCGCGCCGAGCCACCCTCCACGCGCCCAATCGTGATGCGTGTCGTATCGTCGTCCAACGAGCCAGCGGGATACTGCGCATGGCGGAAGATTTCGATGGCGCTCACCGCTCCTTCCAGCCGCTTGCCCGGATGCCCGCCCGCGCCAGTAATCGTCACGTCGAAGGCGATGTAGGTGGCGGCGCGTGTCACGACCACCCCGGCCTCGCCGGCATTGTCGAAGACGATGCCCTCCACCGCGCCCCACGGCGTCGGATCGAACGCCTTCGCGCCAGTCAGCCCAACCTCCTCGCCGACGGTGAAGAGCAGCAACAGCGGCGGATGCGGCAGCCCACGCTCGCGCAGCGCCTCCACCGTCGCCAGGATAATCGCCACGCCAGCCGCGTCGTCGGCGCCGAGATTGGTCGCGCTGTCGCTGCGCATCACTCCCTGGGCGATGCGCGGCGTGTGCGCCAACCCCGGTGGCACGCGGTCGAGGTGCGCGTTGAGCAGCAGCGGCGGCTCGCTATCGCGCGCCGAGGGAGCGCCGGGAACGCGCGCCAGCAGGTTGCCCGCCGCATCGGTCTGCGGCGTCAGGCCCAGCGCGCTCAGCCGCCCACTGACGTAGGCCCGCGCCGCCTCCTCCTTGCCCGACACGCTGGGAACGCCGAGCAGTTCGCGCAGCGTCGTGGTGACATGCGCCGTCGAGGTCTCAGGTTTCGCACGCTCGCTCGTACTCATCTCACGCTCCTCGCACCATCTCGCCGTCCATCTCGCCATCTGGCTCGCCACGTTCGAGCCGCTCCACACTCGCGCGAGTCAACCCTACGATGTCGTCGAACATGACGCCGCGCAGGTTTGGCCCATTGAGGAAATCGCAAAGGTTGACCAGGTCCATCAGCAGCGTCATCCGTCGCCAGCCAGGAGGCGCGAAACCACCCGCGGCGCGGTAGGCCGCCACGCAGGCGGCGGCGAATCCTGGCGGCAGCGTCGCCTCGCGCCGCAGCAGGCTGCCCAGATCGAAGATCGAGGCGCCGACAAAGGCGAACTCCCAGTCGAGCACAGCGGTCACGCGCCAGCCATCCGGGTCGCGCCGCACGAGGATGTTGCCGTCTTTGTAGTCGGCGTGGATCAGCGAGCAGGCGCCCGCCAGCGGTTCCAACTCGTCGGCGCTGGCCTCCACCTGCGCCAGCAGACGCGCGGTGAGCGCTGGCCCCAGCCGCTCGCCACCCACACCATCCAGCAGCATCTCCCGCAGGTAGTGGCGCAGCCCCGCTGGCCCGATCACCAGCCGCTCGCGAATCGTGAGGTCTGGCCCCAGGAAACCTGGCTCGGCAAAGGTGAATGCGCCGATGCGCGCCGCTACCGCGCCCAGCGCCGCCGCCAATCCGGGCGCCTCGGCGGGCGTCAGCGTGGCCAGCGCGTCAATCAGCGGGACGCCATCCATCCAGTTCAGCGCGATGTAGGGGTAGGGGAAGCGCGTCGCCGCTGGCTCGACAAGCAATGGCTCAGGGACAGGAACAGCGCCCGCGACGAGCCGCAGCAGCGCCGCCTCGCGCACGCAGGCCTCCGGCTCACGGGTGTAGAAGCGCACGACGATTGGCTCGGCGTGGTTGGCCAGCGTGACACGATAGTTCGTGTTGGCGAGGCCGCCCGACAGATGCGCGGCGCTGGTGATACGCGCGCCTGGCCAGCGCGGCGCCAGCAGCCGCGCAAGCGTCGCGTTGTCCACTGTCAGCAGCGCCGACCGCCGATCCCATCCGCCTGCCATCACGTCCTCTCTCCGCTCTGCGTCCCGCTTCGCATGATTCCGAACACGATTGAGCTAACCCTCACCCCCAGCCCCTCTCCCAGCGGACGAGGGGAGCCAGAAGTTCCGCTTCCCCCTCTCCTCGCGGGAGAGGGGGCCAGTGGGTGAGGTCGGCCAGACGCAAAACGCCGGATACCCACACGATATGCAGGTATCCGGCGCTCCGCCAGAATGCGCCAGAACGTTTAGTTGGCCCAGGGTCGCGCCGCGCCCTCGCGCCGAAGCAGCGAGCGCAGGCCATCCACCCGGCCACGTAGCCAGTCGGGGCTACGACCGCCGATTGGTTTGCCGCTGCGGGCGGAGGTATAGATGCGCGCTGAGTGCATCACCGCCAGCACGAGTTGGCGCTCAGTCGGCTCGAAGCCGCGCTCCTGGGCGCTCGCTAGCTCGCGCAGCACACTGGTAAACCCCGCATAGTAGTCTGGCGATTCGGCCAGATAGTCTGCGAGTGGCTCACCTGAGGGCGTCTCACTCTGATCTGGTAGCACCGTTCAGCTTCCTCCGACGCGCGCCGGTGGCCTGGCCTAGTGGCCACAGCCGCAGCCACGCGCCTGGCCGCTATCGCCTGAGGTCTTGAAGCTGTGGCCACAGCCGCAGGTCGAGACCGCGTTGGGGTTATTGACCGTGAACCCGGCGCCCATCAGGCTGTCCACATAGTCCACTTCGCTGCCCGAGATATACTCGGCGCTCATCTCGTCAACCAGCACGCGCACGCCATGCGCCTCGAAGATCGTATCGCTGTCCTGCGACTCATCGAGTGTCATGCCATATTGCAGGCCCGAGCAACCACCGCCAGCGACGAAGATGCGCAGCCCAAGCTCAGGATTGCCCTCAGCCTCCAGCAGTTCGCGGACCTTATCCGCCGCCGTCGGAGTGATGGAGATGAGCGCTGTCTGCGTCTCGGAATTGTCGATCATGTAATCTCTTCCTCCTGACCACGGGGCTATGTTAGATGCGCCGCGGTAGATGTTGAGCGCCAGTGAGCGAACCAGCGGCCTAGGCTATCCCAGCCGACGCTTCACTCTATGGAGTATTGTACGCGCGGGCCAGGCCAGCGTCAATGTCAGCAGGCGCTCCAGCGGTGGGCGGACGGTTGAAACCGAATCCAACCAGCTCGCGCAGGCTGATAACGACGTGACATGCGAGGCGCACGGCATCGCCACACTTTCGCCATAGGTTTGACACAGGCCGGCGCTATACTCCCGGCAGAACGATACTGATCTGATGCGTGAAAGTGAGAGGTGATCGCACATGGGACTGATCTTCGGCGTAGTGTGGCGCAAACAGACGTATTTGAACCTGTCCTACCTGATCGCCACGTTTCCCCTGGGGCTGGTGTACTTCAGCCTGCTCGTGACGTGCCTCGCGGTTGGCGTGGGGACATCGCTCATCGGAATCGGGCTGATTTTGCTGCTGCTCTCACTGGCATGTTGGTGGGGACTGGCGATCTTCGAGCGCCATCTCGTCATGTGGTGGCTGGGTGTCGCTATCGCGCCGATGGCGGCGCCTGCGCCCGCACGGCTCTCGCTCTGGCAGCGCATCCAGACAGCGCTGCGCAATCCGGTCACCTGGAAGAGCCTCGTCTACCTGCTGGTCGAGTTTCCGTTCGGCGTCTTCGCATTCATCATGGTTGTCCTCCTGTTGACCATATCAATCGCCAGCGTCCTCTTTCCACTCGTCTATCTGCTCGCCATTGCCACCGCCCATGCCAATCCAGCGGCGCCGTCTGGCCAGGTATTCTACGTCATCCCGGTGAGTGTGCCGGTCGCGGTGGGTCTGCTGCCAGTCGCGTTGCTGGTGTCGCTCGTTGGCGTGCTGGTGGCAGTGGGCGCGCTGCATGCGCTCAATGGCCTGGCGTATGTCTGGGGGCAGTTTGCGCGCGTCATGCTCGGCATGAGCCAGACCTCGCTGCGGCTGGGTGCGGCGCGCGCCGAAGCCCAGCGCGAGCATGTGCGGGCCGAGCGCGCGGACCAGTCACGGCGCGAGCTGATCGTCAACGTCTCGCACGAGTTGCGCACCCCCATCGCGAGCATTCGTGGACACGTCGAGTCGCTGCTCATGCCCGATGGCGAGCAAGCCACCGAAGCTGACCGTCAGACATATCTGGGCATTGTCGCGCGTGAATCGGAACGCCTGAGCGCGCTGGTGGATGACCTGCTGGCGCTGGCGCGCGTAGATGCCAGCGAGCTGCGGCTAGATGTGCGCCCAATCGCGGTAGGTGAGGTGGTCGAGGAGGTCTACCAGGCGCTGGCGCCCCTGGCGCGCAATGAGCGACAGGTCGCGCTCGTGCGCGAGGCGCCGCCAAACCTGCCGCTGGCGCTGGCCGATCGCGACCGGCTCGGACAGGTCCTGCTCAATCTGGCGCGTAACGCCATCACGTATACCCCCAAGGGTGGCATCGTGTCCATAACCGCCACGTCAGCGGACGCCGACCATCTGGCGCTGACGGTCAGCGATACCGGCATCGGCATGGCCCCCGATGAGTTGGAGCGCGTCTTCGATCGGTTCTACCGCACCGACGCCTCGCGCACACGCACGACGGGCGGCTCCGGGCTGGGGCTTTCCATCGTGCGCGATCTGGTGCAGGCAATGGGCGGAACCGTCAGCGCCACCAGCGCGCCCGGCGAAGGCAGCCAGTTCCACGTCCTGCTTCGGCGGGCGCAGCCCCTAGAAGAGTCTTGACGTTGCCTTGACGGTGGCGGCGGCCAGAATGCGCGAGCGGATGCTATTCACCCGATGTGACGCGCTGCGCTGCGCAATACTGGAGCGGAAACGATGCTGGTGCGCGACAAACCCCTATCGCCATCCGAAATGAGCGCGCGGATGCCTGTGGCGCTGGTCGTCGAAGACGACGTAGATATGTGCAATCTGATCCGTAGCCATCTGGAGACCAGCGGGCATACGGTCTACCAGGCGTTTGACGGACTCACCGCGCTCGCGCTGGTCGAGCAGCACGCGCCGCAGATCATCATTCTGGACTGGATGCTGCCGGGCATGGATGGCCTCGAAGTCTGCCGCCAGATTCGCCGCGCCCACCTGATGCCCATCATCATGCTGACCGCGCGCAGCGAAGAAATTGATCGCGTGCTTGGCCTGGAGGTTGGCGCCGACGACTATGTGGTCAAGCCGTTCAGCCTGCGCGAATTGATGGCGCGTGTGCGTGCGCTGTTGCGCCGGGTTGAGCTAGATGGCCAGATGGGGCAGACCGCGCCAGGCGAGCGAGACCTCGCTAGCGCCGATGAGGCGACGGCTATCGCGCTGGGTGGCCTGCGCGTTGATCCCATCACACATGAGGCCATACTCGATGGCGCAGCGCTCGACCTCACGCCGCGCGAATTCGACCTCCTGAACCTCTTCGCCGCCCATCCGCGCCGGGCATTCAGCCGCGAGTATCTGGTGGAGCAGCTCTGGGGCTACGACTATGATGGCGTTGATCGCACCGTGGACACACACGTCACGCGCCTGCGCAAGAAGCTGGGGCGTCTGGGCGAGCATATCGTGACGGTCTGGGGTGTCGGCTACCGCTTTGTGCCGTGAGAGTGGGGATGCGCCGAAAACCGCCGTGAATTCGACACACATTCGCCATAGTTCGCTCACACCTGCGCGCCATACTCTGCGTGTGGAGCTGAGCCAGAGAATCAGCGCACATACAGGATGATCGCAGCGGTTGCGTTTGGCGCCGCGTGGTATCCCAGGAGACGAACAGCATGGCGAATCACCAGGTAGATAACACTGGGGCAGCGGGCTATGTCGGCTATAACGAGCCGGAGATTGAGCCACGTGGACGCCGGGCGCCCGCCTACGACGGACCACTGAGTGAGCGGCGTCATCGTCCGCCGCTGTGGGTACGGCTGATCGGCGTCGTGCTGATCGGCGCCGCAGTCATCGTGGCGTGTGGCGTTGGCGTGGGCATTCTGGCGCTCTTGAGGTTGAACAACCCCGTTGTCACCACAACGAGTAGCCAGGTGTTCGCCGTCACAGGGACACCAACCATCGTCTTGCATGGCTCGGCTGGCGATGTCAACATCGTGACCGGCAACGCCAACCAGGTGGCCATGCGTGTGACCAAGCGCGTGCGCTCTATCACCAGTGGGCTGGCGCAGCAGGAGCTGGACGCCATGAATATCTCGGCAACCCAGATCGGCAACACAATCACCATTACGGAGCGGACGCCGTCAATTGACGTTTCGACGCTGTACATGGACCGCAACTTCGAGCTTGAACTCACCGTCCCCGTGACGACGAACCTGGCCGCGACCATCTCGGCGGGCGATCTGACGGCTGACCATCTGCAGGGGGCTGTCACTGTGGTAGAGGATGCGGGCGATATACACATCAGTGGCGCCCAGTTGAGCGACGCCAGCATCCGAACCAGCGCCGGAGACCTGCGGCTCGATCATGTCACGCTGAGCGGCAATGCCATACTGCAGGCCACGGCCGGCGATATTCATTTCGATGGCGCGCTGGCCAGCAATACGACGCTCGACGTGCGCACGAACACGGGCGATGCGACGCTGACCTTGCCAGTCGCCACCAGTGCGCACCTGAAAGCCAGCGCAGGTGTCGGCGACGTCAACGTCTCGGGCTGGCCGACCAGTGTGTCGGGTAATACCGCGAGTGCCGATCTCTCAGCCAATCCCACTGGCAGCATTAGCATTCATGCGGACGTCGGAGACGTGACGGTGACGGCGCGGTAGCGCATATATGTGCGGCTCGTGTGGCTGTCGCACATTGAAGTCGTGGTCGCGTTCAAACCCAGGCAATCACAAGACCTGGCGCCGGTTAGCTGGCGCCAGGTCTTGTGATCGCAGGATACGCTGCCAACGCCGCAGTCGTGACCTAGCTCAGAATCGTGAAGCTCTGCGCCATCGTGTCGAGCGCGGGGCCATCGCCCGCCAGCGCATCCGTGCTGACCTGATAGAGATAGGCGCCGTGGGCCACGTAATAGTCGCTATGGGTCAGCGTCACGCTCGCGCCCGTCTCCAAAGTAGGCTTGTCGCTGAAGCCGGGCAGCCCGCCGAAGGTGACCTTGCGCAGCGCGCTATTCTTGCTGAGCGCGCCTGCTGTTTGCTGCACGCCCGCGTTGCTCAGGTCGAGCACATCTATCGTCAGTGAGGAGATCTGTGAGCCGGGCGGCTGATGCGTGCCAGAGCGTGTGATGATGACGATCAGTGGCGCCGTCGCGCCGGGCTGCGCGGAGGTGTTGACCTGCCAACCAGCGGGATAGCTGACGCTGAAGTGGTACTGCTGATTCGTGTAGACGCCGCTGGGCAGATTGGATGTGGCGTCGCCGCAAGCGCTCAGCGCGAACGTCAGCAGCGCCGCCAATGCCAGCGCAACCAACATCGCTGGCCGCGCCGCCTGTCGCATCGCGCGCCGACCGGACGCCCCTCGCTCGATTCTGGCGCTCCAACCCACGCTGCGAACCCTTTCCATCTGAGCAACACACGCGATCTGCGGCGGGGCAAGTATACTGCCCGCGCTCAGCCGCGTCAATTTGCCCAACCAGAGCTTCTCAGGCGTTGAGCGGCGGCTAGCGCGTGAAGAGCTTGCGGCGAAACACCAGCGTCTGTACCATCCAGATCGGGTAGACGACGTAGAGGACGAGCGGCGCCCAGAAGTTGATCGGGTCGGTGACGCTGCTCAGGCCGGAGGAGAGATCGCCGACGATGAAGTAGATGATGGCGTACCAGATCATCCCAGCAGTGAACAGCCCCAGCGGAATCACCCAGCGACTGCGCTGCAGCAGGCCAATGCCACAGAGCAGATAGCACGGCGCCAGCATGAAGGCGTCCTCGACCGCGCCAGTGAACAGGCCTGAGTCGAAGTGGGTATAGCTGTTGTCGCCATGCAAGACATAGGCGTACCACAGGTTCCCAAAGA
>JAICSR010000615.1 GCA_025936795.1 Ktedonobacterales bacterium
CGACATTCCACACCGAGCGCGGCGACTTTCAGGTGGAGCTTTTCGCCAAGGACGCCCCGGCCACGGTCAACAACTTCGTGTTCCTGGCGCGCGACGGCTTCTATGATGGCGTCACCTTCCATCGCGTCATCAAGGGCTTCATGGCGCAGGGCGGCGACCCGACGGGCACTGGCACAGGCGGCCCTGGCTATCAATTCAACGACGAGCAGAGCGCGCTGGCCCTCAGGCACGAGGGCGCTGGCACGCTGAGCATGGCCAACGCTGGCCGCAACACCAATGGCTCACAGTTCTTCATCACCTTCGGCCCCACACCCCACCTGAATGGCAAGCACGCCGTCTTCGGCAAGGTCATCAGCGGGATGGACGTGGTCAATAGCCTGCGCGAGCGTGATCCGGGCCGCGACCGCACGCCCGGCGACCGCATCCTGAGCATTGACATCAGCGAACAATAAGCCGTCAGCGGGAGTGAGCGCAGAGCCTTGACGCAACGAGATGTCCCGACACTGGCGGTGATCGCGGACCTACACGGCAATCTGCCCGCGCTCGAAGCGGTTCTGGCTGACCTGGAACGGGTTCAGCCAGACGCCGTGGTGATCGCAGGCGATTTCGTGAATCGCGGGCCGCAGAGCCATGCCGTCGTTGCGCGCGCGTCGCGGCTGGGCTTTGCGGCCATCAGCGGCAACCACGATACCTGGCTGGCCTCGCTGGCGCGCGGCGAGCATCTGCCCGCCGACTGGCGCACCACCTGGGCGACGCCCGTGCGCCGCGCGACCGAGGAGCTGACCCCAGAGGACCGACGCTGGCTGGAGGCGCTGCCCTTCAGTTTGCGCGTGGACCTGCCCGGCGCCGATCCTGCGCTGATCGTTCACGGCAGCCCGCGCCACGCGCGCGAGGGCATGGGACGCATGATGAGCACGGAGCGACTGGCCGAGGCGCTGGCGGGCGTGGAGGAGCGCCTCGTCATCGGCGCGCACATTCACTATCCCTACGAGCATTGGCTGGGCAACCAGCATGTGGTAGTGATTGGCGCGGTCGGCTGTCCCTTCAATCGCGACATCAACGCGCAGTATGGCCTCTTCACCTGGCGTAAGGATCGCTGGCGCTTCGAGCATCGCAGCGTCGCTTACGACCACGAGCCGCTCTATGCCGCGTGGCGCGCCAGCGGCTATCTCGACGATGGCAGCCTCGCCTCGGAGCTGATGATGTTGGAGCATCGGACGGCGCGCACGCAGTACGTGCCATTCTTCGAGTGGGCACAGGCGCATGGCCTGGAGCTGACGCGCGAGAACTTCGCGGTCTTCAGCGCCGAGCGCGAGTAGACCTCGCTCCCAGCGCCTCTCCGGGCGAGGACGCCGGAGTCGGCTGTTCCCCTCTCCTGCTGCAGCGGGGGAGAGGCCAGGGGCTTTCAAGGGGAGGTTTTTCGGCAAGGGCGCCGAGGGTGCGGCGGTTGAAACCGCACCTGAAGGGCCGTGCGGCCCACAACGTCCGCCTCCGCGGACGCGGAGAGTGGTGGGGTCGGACCCGCGCAGGCGGGTCTTGTGGCG
>JAICSR010000203.1 GCA_025936795.1 Ktedonobacterales bacterium
GACGCCGGGCATGGCGATGTGGTCGGCGAAGATTTGCGGCGCTGAGGGCAGCGTATCGGGCTGCGGCCACGACGCCGTCTCCCAGAGCTGCGAGCGGATCAGCGCGCGTCCGCAGTGCAGGAAGACCTCGCGCGCCTCCACCACAATCGCAAGTTGTGGTCGCTTGCCCTGCGTTGCGAGCGAGTCGAGCAGAGCGGCGTCGGTGTAGAGCGTCGCCGCGCCGTTGATGCGCAGCGTCTCGCGCATGCCGGGGATGACGAAAAGTAGCCCCACCTGTGGATTCTCCAGCAGGTTGCGCAGCGTGTCGGCGCGCCGATTGCCGGGGCGGTCGGGGATGGCCAGCCGCGTCTCGCTCAAGACGCGCACGAAGCCCGGCGCGTCGCCCTTCGGCGAGACATCGCATTGCCCGACGCTATTTGCCGTGCTGATGAAGAGCAGCGGCGCGAGCGCGATGAAGCGGCGGCAATGCGCGTCCAGCCGATCAATCTGCTTCTTCAGCGCAGGCGCCCCCGGCTCGCCGAGCAGCGCCCGCAACGCCTCCACGCTCGTCACTGGCTCACGCAGTTCCATCTGCTCGGTTGGCTCGGTTGGCTCGGTTGGCGAAATGCGCGACGACATGAGATACGCTCTCTCACTCAGGTGGACCCGCGCAGGCGGGTCTTGTGGGCCGTGAGGCCCTTCAGGCGCGGTTTCAACCGCTGGCCGCCGCGCCTGCCCGCTCAGCCTACCGCGGCGCGCTGTTGGTGCGGGCGCTGGCCGCGCTGGCGGCATCGGCGGGCGCGCTGGCGCTGGCGGGGAGCGCTGGTGGCCTGCGCACGGCTTTGTCGCCGGTGAAGCGCGTGCGCACCACCCAGACAAACGCCTCGATGAAGATCTTGCGCGACATCTTCGACTTGCCGACCCGGCGATCCTCGAAGATGATCGGCGTCTCGACCCAGCGGAAGCCGCTCTTCCAGAAGTTGTAGGCGAGCTCCACCTGGAAGGCGTAGCCCTGCGCCGAGATGGCGTCGAGGTTGAGCGTGCGCAGCGCCGAGACACGGAAGCAGCGATAGCCACCTGTGCAGTCGTGGATTGGGATGCCGAGCATCGTGCGTGCGAACCGATTGCCCCCGCCGCTGATGAAGCGTCGCAGTGGCGACCAGTTTGGCGTGCCGCCACCCGCGATGTAGCGTGAGCCAATCACCAGGTCGGAGTTCTGCGCCGCCGCGAAGAAGCGCGGCAGATAGCTCGGATCATGCGAGAAGTCGGCGTCCATCTCGAAGACGAAATCGTAGCCGTGGGCGATGGCGTAGCGGAAGCCCGCGACATAGGCCGTGCCAAGCCCCAGCTTGCCCGGGCGGTGCAGCGCATGGATGCGCCCATCCTTCGCCGCAAGCTCGTCCACGACCTGGCCCGTGCCATCAGGAGAGTTATCGTCAATGATGAGCAGATCGGTGGTCGGCGCATTGGCCAACACCTGCGCGATCAACTCGGCGATATTCTCGCGTTCGTTGTAAGTTGGAATGGCAATTAGCGATCTCACGCGCTGTCTCTCTCCATCAGGTCGGTCCGGCCCGGTCTGGGTAGTCTGAATGGCCCAGGTCGCATCACTCGGTCGCATCACTCGCGAGCGCCTGCGCTATTGTAGAACAAGATACGCCTGAATGCGTACCTCAGGGGACCATTCGCTTGCACACACGGTCTTCCTTCTAGAGGTACGCTGAGAGATACGCTTGTGTTGGCGAACGGGTTAGCAGATGCGTTTGCGTAGCTCCGCGAGGCGCATGACGGTAATCTTGCGCTTCTCCACTGAGACATACTGCTTGTCGAGCAGATAGCTCATCACCTTGTTGACGCTCTCGCGCGAGGCGCCCACCATCGCGGCGAGGTCGCTCTGGGTCAGCTTCATGTCGATACGAATGCCCTCCGCCGTGCGGGTTCCATTCGTCTCGGCCAGCTCCAGCAGCTTCTTCGCCACCCGGCCATGCACATCCAGAAACAACAAATCTTCGACCATCGCATCGGTCTGGCGCAGGCGATGGGCGAGGGTCGCCAGCATCTGCAACGCGATGCGCGGGCGATGGGTCGCCACCGCGATGAAGTCCGCGCGCTGGATGCAATACGTCTCCGTCGGCTCGATGGCGACCGCGCTGGCCGAGCGTGGCTGGCCATCGAGCAGCGCCAGCTCGCCAAAGGCCTCGCCTGCGCCAAAGACCGCCAGCGCGACCTCCTGCCCCTCCTGGCTGGAGATGTAGATGCGCACGCGCCCGGTCTTGATGACAAACAGCGTCGTGCCAGGATCATCGCGGTGAAAGATGATCTCGCCCTGGTGGAACGCATGCCGCCGCGTCACCGCCGCCAGGTCATGCAGGTCCTCCGCATCCAGCGTGGCGAAGAGTTGAATGCCCGCCAGAAACTGGGCATGTTCGCCGAGCGCAGCAGCGTCGGCGTGCGTCGTGACAACCGGGCGCCCCGGCCCGCTAGCAGTCTGAGACATAGTAATCGCTCCATCGTTGCGTGTGGATGAGGTGTTCGGGGCCGCATCGCCCGAAACAGGCGTCATCCACCAACGACGCCCTGGCCATCTTAGCGCCTGGCGCGCAAGAACGCAACTATGCTCCCACGCGAATACCAGCAGTCAGCCTGGCAGGCAGCGCGGCAGCCAGCGCGGCAGCCAGCAAAATGGCCCAATGCGCGCAGCGCAATCCGCGCGCATTGGGCCGCCTTCGCATGCGCTTACACCGCTGGACGCCCAGGGTCAGCGCCGCTGGCGAGCGGTGGGTCGCCATGCGCGCGCAGATACTTGTTGAGCGCGAGCAGCATCGCCGTCGCCCCCGCCGCCAGCGCCGCGCGCGCCAGATCGCTCCAGTTCACGGGCTGCTGGCTCAGCGCATCGGCGATGATCGGCAGCGCCGCCACCAGCCCCGCGCAGAGCAGCCCCTCCGCCAGCCGCAGCAGCGCTCGCTCGCCTGGTGTCAGCGTGGCGTAGGCGCGCGCACGGCTCCACAAACTCTGTGCCTTCATCCTTCGTTCACCTCCTCGCGCGCTAATACTTGAGCGCCTCGCCAGGATAGATCAGCGCGCCGTTCTCGCTGCTGGGCCGCCCGTGCGCCTGCGCCGCCGCCTCGATGGCGCTGCGATTGGGCAGGTAGAGGTCGGCGTACCAGTTGGGCAGATTGAGGCGCGTGGCGATGGCCGAGAGCGTGTCGCCCGCGCGCACGGTGTAGAGACGCTGGCGTGGCGGGCGCTGCGGCGCGGGCAGCGTGACGGGCGCGCCGCTCGGCAGCGGATTGCCCATCGCCGCCGCAATGCTGCGCGTCAGGTTCGGATTGCGCAGCGCGGGCTGGTATTCCCAGAGCCAGAGGGTAGTGTGGCCGCGCGCCCGCGCCTGCTGGGCCAGCGCGAAGGGATCATTCGCCCCAAACTCGCCGGTCAGATCGAAGGCTGGCTGGATGCACGTCTCGCCCAGCGTGGTCAGTTGCGTCTCCTGCGTCGCCAGCCAGTTGGTATATTGCTGCGGAACCCAGGCGTTGACGCAGGGCGCCAGCGCGCGTGTCACGCCCGACCAGTTCTGCTGATACGGATCGGACCAGCTTGTCAGATAGAGCAGCCCCGCGACTGGGCGCATCAGCGCGGCGAAGCGCTGGGCCTCCGCCACGCGCCCGTTCCACTCCACCTCCATATCGGCGCAGACGGAGCCGTCGTTCGCCGCCATCATCTCAGCCAGGAGCTGGCACTCGTCGGCGATCTGCGCGTCGCCGAAGCGCGGGCCATAGCAATAGGCGAAGGGCAGGTAGCCGCAGCCCTCCGCCAACACCGCCGCGCGCTCCTCGCGCAGCCGCCCCACGTCGCCATACCAGCGAATGCCGCCGTCGAGTCGCTTGGGCGAGATCGTGTCCACGCCCATCGCGCGGGCATTGCGCGCCGCGCTCGCGAAATCCGCAATGCTCCACGTTCTGCACTCGGTTCCAATGAACAGGACGAGCTTGCCAGCGACCTCGGTCGCCTTCGCGCAGTTCGTCGTCGCCGCCTGTGCCATCTCACGCGCTCCTCTCACTCCTCATCCTCCACACATATCCCCACCTCAGTTGCGCCCTGCTGCGCGGGCCTCATCTTGCGTGCGCGCCTCCTTTCTCCACCAATCCTCATGAATCCTCGCACACGCTCAGCAATCTTCAGCGCGCCTCATCGAGCGTGCGCTATACTACATCGCTGGCGGCTGGATGTGGCCAGCGCCCAGCAAAACGAGCGGAAAGCAGAGGCGCCCAATGGATACGAAGACGTCAGTGTGTGTCGCATGCCGCGCCAATCGCGGCGAGATCGTTGCGCCCGGCGCCGCGCTGTATGACGATGGCTTGTGGCGGCTGGAGCACACCTTTGAGCCGATCCCGATGGTGGGTTGGCTCGTCCTCAAACCACTCAGACATGTCGAGAGTCTGGCGGACCTCACCGCTGAGGAGGCCGTTGCGCTCGGCCCGCTGCTGCGGCGCATCAGCCAGGCGATGAACGAGACGCTGGCGCCTGCGAAAGTCTATGCCGCGCTCTTCGCCGAGGCGGTGGCGCATCTGCATATTCACCTCATCCCGCGCGCGGCTGACCTGCCAGAAGCCTCGCGCGGCCCCGATGTCTTCACGCTATTGAGTCAGGCGGCGCACACTGGCAAGAATCTGGGCGATGTAGACGAGGCGCGGCGTGTGGCGCTCGCCATCAAGCAGCGACTTGCGCAGCCCAGCGCGCCTGGCGCCTGATTGCGTTGCATCACTCATGCTCCTACCGTCGTGTAGGTTCCCGCCCAGGCGACGGCCCCCGCGCCCGCCGCCGTCACCGTCACCTCGCAGCCATAGGGGGTCAGCGTGCCAGCAGTGACGTTGGGACCGCCGCTGACATTGGCGCTGCTGCGTGCGCTGAAGCTCAGGCCCGTTGGCGTCTTTGCCAGCGTCGGAACGAAGCTGACGCTCGCTCCGATGACCTGCCCTGCCGTGGCGCTGGGCGCACGTAGCGAGACAAAGCCGACCTGCTGCGCCCCCGGCGACTGCGTGAGGCGATAGACGCCGCGACTCCGCTGGCGGATGTCCTCGGCGATGCGCAGCCGCGCCAGCATGCCCTCGGCGCGGTCGGCGTAGTTGTCGAGTTGCAGCGTCAGGGTGATGTCGCCCGCCGCCGTCTCACGATAGCGCGACTCGGCGATCCAGAACTGATTGACCCCGGCGACGGGACCGCTGGCGAGCTGCTGACCGCGCACGGCTAGTTCTGGCGTGAAGAGGTTCGCGTCGGCGCGCACGTAGCTCAGCGGGATGCTGGCGCCATTCGCGTCATGCACGGCGCGCAGAGTGATCTCGACCTTGTTGCTCGGCTGGCTGAAGGCGGCCAGCCAGGCGTTGACGATGGCTGTCGCCTGAGCGGACGTCAGCGGCAGACGCCCCAGCGAGCGGCGCAGCTTGCGTCGGCGAAACGGCGCGGCCCCCTGCGAGCCATCGCCACTCAGGCGCGGATCACTGACAGTGACGATCCCCGGCCCGCTCACCGGGTCCACATAGGCCACCTGCGCGACGTTATAGGCGCGCTCAGTGGATGGCGCCACACGCCAGCTCACGATGTCGTCGCCGATGGCGATGTAGCTGGTGGTCGTCACGTCGCGCTGGTGCGCCGCCAGCCGCCAGGTCGGGAAGCCGGCGGGATCACGGTTGCGCGGATGGTCGTAGACGGTCCAGGTATAGTCACCCAGCGCGCCCATCAACTCATGCAGAATCTCCTCCAGATTGTAGCCGTCGTAGGCGGGTGTGAAGGTCGCGCTGGGCTGGTCGGGCAGCGTCGCCGACTGATCCTGGTCGAGTGGTAGCCAGGCTGCGCGTCGCGCAAACTCCGCCGCGATGATGGCCTGCGCAGTCGTCGGCGTCGCATAGGTCGCGTCGTCGGGATCATCGCGCAGCGCCGCTCCCGCGCCGAGCGCCGTCAACCGCAGATACTCCCCGGCGCGTTCATCCATCACCAACGCCGGATCAGCCCACTCGCCTGCGAAGGCCGTGAACAGTCCATCGCGCAGGCAGACGCGCGCAAACATCATCAACTCCGGGCGTGGCAGGCGCGCATCGCTCAGCTTGAGCGCACACGTCAGATCGCCGAAGCCGCCCGGAGCCACCGTCGTGAACTCCAGCGCCTCCACCTGCTCACCATACTCCTGCACGATCAGCGGATAGGCCGCCGATGGCGCTGTGTACGCATAGAGCGCAAGCTTGCTCCGCAGCATCGTCTCCCCCTCCCCTCCATCGCCACATCACACCGGTCCATTGCGCCCGCACGCCTCAAGGATGAGCAGCGGTCGCTAGCGATCAGAGGCCAGCCATGCGGGTCAGGCCACCAGGACGTCGCCATGCGCGATTCGCCGCCTCGTCCTGAGCGGCGCCCCAGGCCTGGAGCGCATCACGTAGCGTCGTCTGCTCGGCTCCCACCAGCGCCAGGACGGCCCCCGCCGATGTTGGCTGCCCAGCGGCCAACGCCAGCAGCGGACTGGAGCCGCCGCCTGCGCTTCCGTTCGCATGCCACGCGCTCCCCGCTGCTGGATGTTCGGGGCTGATTGTCGTTTCGGTCTGGCTCGGAGCCTGGACGTTGCGCTTCGCCGCCCGGTTGTGCTTGCGTCCGTGGCCGCGTTTCTGCGCGCCAGTGTGGCCGTTGCTCGCGCGCCGCCGCGCCCCGCCGCTGCCTGTGGGTTCTTTGCGCGTCATCGTATCTTCCCTCCATAGCTCATCTCGGGTAGAGATAGAGCGGGCTATAGCTCACCTCGGCATGGAAGGGCAGCACGGCCCCCGCGTTGTCGGCGACATACGCCGCAAACTGGTTCACGCCCGCGCCACCCGCCGCGATGCCGCTCGCGCCATTCACCGCCGCCACACTCAGCGTCGGGTCGAGGACGAGCGCGGGATCAGCCCCGCTATTGAGGTTGATCACCCCCGTACTCTGTGTCCCTGGCCCACCACCCCCATGCGCGGGCGCTGCCGTTGGGACGGACTCGAGCGAGTAGGTGGCGCTGGCCGCATCGCCCACTGCCGCCCGATTGAGCAGCAACCCATCATGATAGGCCCACAGCCACTTCGTCGTCACCGCGAACGGCGCGTTGGCGGCGTTGTTGACGACGCC
>JAICSR010000396.1 GCA_025936795.1 Ktedonobacterales bacterium
CGCCATCACCAGCTCTGCGGCTGTGTAGATGAGCAGCGCGATCACGAGACCCAGCAGCGTCCATCTACCCAAGCCAGCGGCGCGGCGCGACAGATAGGCAAGCCCCGACAGCAGCAACAGCGCGATGGCAAAGAGACCAGCGGAGAAGGCCAGCGCGCGTGTGCGTCGGTACCGCTCGATCCACCGGGCGAACGACGTTTGCGCTACCACAACCAGCGCCGTATTCAGGCCGAAGACCGCGCCAGGCGCCCAGATGGGAAGATGCAGCGGACCCAGAATATATAGTGGCAGCACGATCGAGAATGAAATCACAATCAGCGAGAACGCGACATTCGTCGCGGTAAAGCCAAGGACTGGCGTGTCGCGCAGCACTGGTCGATACCCCCCGAAAGCCCTCACCACGCCCACAACGCGCCCGAGGAGCGAATTCTCCATTGAGCGCGCTGACCCGCTAGACCCGGCGGGCGTCGGCGTCACGCCCATACCACTCTTCTCAGGCAGCGCCACCCGCGCGATAAGGGCCGCTGCGACGATGAAGCTCAGCGCATTCGCGCCTGCAAGCAGCCGATAGCCATCGCCGCGAGCGAAGATCAGCGCAAGCCCAGACAGCGGCGCGCCAGCGCCCAATCCGGCGCTGCGGCATGCTCCCAGCAACGCGAACCAGCGGGCGCGCTGGTCGGGTGGGGCGAGTTGCGCCACAAATGCCCCATTGGCCGCAAAATAAGCTTGATTGCCAACAGCCACCGCGAAGCCACAGGCGAACAACGCTATGGGCGTCGTGATGAACGGGTACCCGGCGAACCCCGCTGCTTGTATGAGCTGAGCGGCGATGACGAGACGCTGAGCGCCAAAGCGATCCACCAGCGTCCCGGCCACTGGCGCGGTCGGCAGCGCACAGGCGGCGCACAACGAGAGGATAAGCCCGGTTGTGGCGATGGGGATGCGCGCGACCACAGTCGCATAGAGTACTGCGAAGGGCAGGAAGATTCCTGAGCCGAAGCTGTCTATCAGAATGGCGCTCACCAGCCCGCGTCGGCCACGCAGATTCGGCAGCCCCAGGCGCTCGATCAGTGATGATCCAGGCGCGGACGAGCGGGGGGCGCTACGTCCAGCGTGGTCGCTGGCTTGTGACCCAGCCGGATGCTCATCCATAGCATGCATAGAGCAATGCGCTTTCACGTTGGCCGGCTGCTGATCGTGCGCAGCGTACGAGTGCTGTCGAAGGGGAAAGGGGAGAGCCTATCAGTATGTGGCAAGTGTGAGGAGCGAGCGTTGGTCTGCCAATACTGTCAACTGAGCCGCGCTTGCAGCATCCCGCAACTGAAAGCGAACGACCGCACAGCCCTGCCATTCGATGTTGGTTTCGGGCGCCGTCAACCATCGTGGATGGTTTGCGATGAACCGCTGCGCCGCTGGCTCCGCGCCGATCACAGCATCCAGCGCAGCCCACGCGCCCAGGCCAGGGCATCCCGGCTGCGCACACGGTGCGACAACCCAGCGCCGTGGCTGCGCTTGTGAGAGGTCGGCGGGAAACTCCTCGGCGCGGGCGATACGGCGTGATGTGGGATGTCCACAGTGGAGGCATACATCGTATCCGCTCGCCAGTGTCCGCTGAGTGCGCTCGGCCAGGGCGCGCAGTGAGCGCGTCAGCGCGGGCCGGAATGCCCGCAGACCATCGAGTGGCGCGATCCCTTTGCTGCGGAAGATGTCGCCACCGTCGGGCGTCGAGCAGGCTGGACAGCGCAATCGCAGCTCGATGCGCCCATTCACCGCCGTCTCAAAACGCCCCAGCAGCTTGCGGCGTCCGCAGAGGTAGCAGCCGATTCGTGTGACGTGCCAGCCATCGCCACTCGGCATGTACAGACCAAAATCAACGGCGACATGGCGCAGTGGTCCGGCCAGTATGGCGCGGAGATGGACGCGCGCCCGCCGCAAGCATGCCTCCAGCGCATGCGGTGTGAGGCCCAGCGTATCAGCGACCTCAGTGAGCGGCAGGTCATGAATATAGCGCAGTTCGAGCGCCGCGCGGTCCCTTGGCGCGAGATACGCGAAAGCGCGTTCGAGCAGGCGCGCCGCATCGTCAGCGCTCACAACATCCAGAGGGTCAAGCGTCTGCGGGTCAGTCAGCTCACTGTCAGCTTGACCCGCCAGATCTGCCGCATCATCCGCGCCTGTCGAGAGGCTCAGTGCAGCTGGCGCGCGCCGCTGTGCGCGCACATACATGCGACATTGATTGCGGCAAATCGTGTTGAGCCAGGCGTCGAATTGGGCTGTGTCCTGCAGATCGGCAAGATGTCGCCAGGCGCGCAGCGACACTTCCTGAGCGATATCCTCAGCCACATCGAGCGGGAGGGCGAAGGATCGCGCGATACGCAGCAGACGTGGCCTGGCCTGACGTAGCCGTTCGTCAATGGTGGCGGCGAGCATGGCGGACGCAGGCGACAGGCGCGCTGTGTCCGATGACTGATCGTTCATCTGCGCCTCCTCTCTCGTACCCCATTGCGTCTCGCGCGTCTCTCATGCTGGCAGCGCGGATGTCCCTGTATGATGTCCACGGAGATATTACACCCCATCCAGGAAGTCCAGAACAATGCGGTTGAACTCGCGTGGCTGTTCCATGTTAGGGACATGGGCGGTTCCGTGCATGACGACCACCTGGGCGCCCCGAATCTCGCGCCCCAGTTTCTCCGCAATCAGCGGTACAGCAGGGACATCCACATCGCCATAGACGACGAGCGTTGGCGCGCTGATCTCATGCAGGCGCTCGGCGGCGGGTGGCTGTGGCTTCAGCCAGGGACGCATCTCCTCGCGCTGGGCGAGCCGATCGAATGCTGGCCGATGGAGCGTGCGCAGCCGCTGGCGCACCGCCGGAGCAACCATCGCGGGCGTGCGGAAAATTCCGATGAGCTTGAGATCTGTCTCCATCTCATTCGCGCGATCAAACTGCCCCTGAGCGAGCGCCGCTTCGTACTCTGCCCAGATCACTTGCTCGGCCTCGCTGGCAGGAGCCGAGAAGCCACTGAGCCATGAGCCAACCAGAATCAACGAACTGACCATCGTTGGATGCGTGAGCGCAAAGTCAATGGCGAATGTCCCGCCCATCGAAATGCCGAGCAGATGCGCACGCTCGATTCCAAGCGCACACAGTACTCCGTACAGGTCTTCGTGGAACGCGACTGGCCCAGCGGGAGTATCGGACCGACCCCACCCGCGATGATCGTAGCGAACCACCGTGTAGGATGGCGTGAACGCCGCCAACTGGTCGTCCCACTGGCGACAATCGGCGATGCCCGCATGCAACAGCACGAGCGGATCTCCCTCGCCCTGCCGCTCGACATAGATCTGCGCCCCATTGACCGCAATCGTCTCCGCTCGAAGCATATCCGCTTTCCCCCACGTCTCGTAGCGCCGTCTCACGAGCGCGCCCGCCAGTGCGGACGCTCCTCTCTATCTCTCCAGATGCCAGGATGGAGGCGCCGCATACGCATGTTTTTTGATTCACGTTCTTCTGCTCAGAAAGCAGCTTCAGGCTCGCATGCGTCATTCGACCCCGCTCAGTTCGTACGGAGCGCCCTGCTAGCCCAGCGTGATGAAGGAGGGCTGCGGGCTGATGCGCGCGGGATCGAAGGCGGCGAGCAGCGCGCCGGGTGTAGCTGGCTCGCCCACTGGCCAGAGGCCGACGCTGGCGGCCAGCGCGCCCACCACCTGCGCGGGCGTCACGCCACGCGCCCGCAGCTCCGCGACCCCAGCGGCGGCGTCGCGCTTGGCCAGCCGCTCGCCGGCGGC
>JAICSR010000605.1 GCA_025936795.1 Ktedonobacterales bacterium
CGCCCGGCAGGCCGCGCCGCCCGCTGGCAAAGGGCTGCTCAGCGCCAGCCAGATCAGCGCCGCACTCAAGCGCGCGCGAACGTTGGAGCAGCAGGCCATCGCCGCTGGCTTCGACGCCAA
The DNA here is from genome assembly GCA_025936795.1 of Ktedonobacterales bacterium. GTDB lineage: Bacteria > Chloroflexota > Ktedonobacteria > Ktedonobacterales > JADMIN01 > JAKAIY01. Next base: position 121 of record JAICSR010000605.1, read on the forward strand.
GAGCGACCCGCTCACCCCGGCCTATCTCATCGGCTTCCAGAACAATCGCTACATCGCCATCCCCGTCGTGCTTGGTCTGAGCGATGGTCAGCAGACGGAGGTGGTCGCTGGCCTGAAGGCGGGCCAGCAGGTGGTCAACGGCCAGCGCAGCATCTTTGGGTGAGCGTTTAGACCGATTAGATGAGAGGTCACATGCGCACAGAGACGACCCAGCCGCGAACGATTATCCTCGTCAAGCATGCGCGCCCGCAGATCATCCCGACACAGGCTGCCAGCGAATGGCGCTTGGGCGACGAGGGCCGACGCAAGTGCGCTGGGCTGGCGGATGCGCTCACTGCCTGGAAGCCTGAGATCATCATCGCCAGCGAGGAGCTCAAGGCAAGGGAAACCGCCAAGCTCACCGCACAGCGCCTCGGTATACCCTGGCGCACAGCTCCCGGTCTGCACGAGCACGACCGCTCGAACGCGCCTTTTCTCGCCGACGAAACAGCATTCCATAAGCGGATCGAGGCGCTCTTTGCCGAGCCAGATGCAGTCGTCTTTGGAACGGAGACGGCGCGTGCGGCGCTCATTCGCTTCACGACGGCGCTCGACATAGCGCTAGCCAGCGTCTCTGAGCGCTCCATCGCCGTAGTTGCGCATGGCACGGTCATCTCACTCTACGTAGCTGATCGCTTCGGGCTGGATGGGTTCGCACTCTGGTATCGGCTGGGCCTGCCCGCGTTCGTCGTCACCGACGCGCCCAATCACCCAGCGCCTGTTGTGGTCGATCAGATCAGATAAGACCGCGGCGATTCATTCGGCGCCACCCTCCTGGCTCAGCGCGGGCAGGCAGCCGTGGCGCAGCAGCCAGGCGCGGACGCGCGGCGCGGCCTCCGGCGCGATGGTCGCGGCGGTCGGCGTGAGCCTGCGAATGCCCCAGCCAGCGCTGGCGCGGTCGGCCAGCAGCGCGTCGAGCGTCTCTGGCGTGAGTGTCTCCAGCAGCGTGACGCTCTGCTCCAGTCGCAGGCGGCTGGCGAGCCGCTCCCAGTCGCGCAGCGTCACACGCAGGGCGCCGGGTAGCGCGCTGGACGATGTTGGCGCCGCGCCGATCAGCCGCTCCAGCCGTCGCGCCACCTCCGCCGCATCCCAGCCGAAGTCCCGCGCGCCACTGAACGCCGCGCGGGTGAGCCGGTAGCGCGCCGTCTGGCTGAGCGCCTCGCGGCTGGCGCAGAGATCGAGCGTCAGCAACTCAGGCCCGCTGAAGGGCGGATAGGCGATGACGGTGAGGTCAGATTGCGCCACCACGCGGCCATGCGTCTCGACCAGCTCGGCCGCCTCAGCCAGCTCCAGCGGCGCGTCGCTTTCTGGTAGCCCCTCGCGCAGCGCGTAGCCAGGCAGGCCAGCCAGCCACTCGCCCGCCGACGCATCCCAGACGACCGCGCCGAGCCAGCTCAGCGGACCCAGGAGCGCCGCCGGAGTGACCTCATCGCCGGGAGCCGCTGCGCCGCGTGCGGACGGGCGCGCCGCCGGA